>CAZJWM010000001.1:0-64708 GCA_964549975.1 uncultured Bacteroides sp.
TAGACAACCACAACTGGGTGCCCACCACCGACAACCGCCTGCTGCGCCGCATTATCCGCGACAATTCCTATCGCGGCACGAGCGCCATCGAGACAATTCGCCGTTGGCCGTCGGTGCGACGTGGCGAGGAAAAGTGGATTTTCCCCTATCAGGAGAATGCCGACGCAATGTTCAATTCGTCGCTCATCTTCGAGCTGAGTGTGCTCAAGGAGCACGGCGAGGAGGTGCTGAAGCAGGTGCCGCAAGACGCCCCGGAATATGCAGAAGCCTATCGTCTGCGCGGGTTCCTGCGCTACTTCTCCGGCATCGAGCCGCGCCACATCCCCTCAACCTCGCTGATTCGCGAATTTATCGGCGGATCAAGTTTTAGCTATTAATCTCAAACAGTAGACCATGGACGTTAAACAACGCATCTCAGATTTGCGCCAACAGCTGAATCATCACAACTATCTCTACTACGTGATGAATCAGCCCTCTATATCCGACCAAGAGTTCGACCTCCTGATGCGCGAACTTCAAGACTTGGAGCTCGCCAATCCGGAATTTGACGACCCGCTGAGCCCAACCCACCGCGTGGGTAGCGACCTCAACAAAGCATTTGAACAGGTGGAACACGTCAGGCCGATGCTCTCGCTTGGCAACACCTACTCTATTGAGGAGGTCGATGGCTTTTTCGGGTCGGTGCGCAAAGCACTGCCCGGCCAGGATTTTTGCATCATCGGCGAGATGAAATACGACGGCACGTCGATTTCGCTCCACTATGAGCATGGCCGACTGGTGCGCGCCGTGACTCGCGGTGACGGCACTCGCGGCGACGTGGTGACCGACAACATCATAACCATCCCGTCGATACCGTTAGTGTTGCAGGGCGAAGGATGGCCGGAGTCGTTTGAGATTCGCGGCGAAATCCTCCTGCCGTGGGCTGCTTTCGACCGTCTGAATGCCGACCGCGAAGCCAACGAGGAACCGCTCTTTGCCAACCCCCGAAACGCGGCCTCCGGCACGCTGAAGATGCAAAACTCCGCCGAGGTGGCTCGCCGCGGTTTGGATGCGTATTTCTACTATGTGCTGAGCGACAATCTTCCCTTCGACAATCACTACGACAACCTGATGGCCGCCAAGCAATGGGGCTTCAAGGTGGCGCCCATACTGCAAAAGCTCAACACCATCGAAGATGTTGAACAGTTTATCCAATATTGGGACGTGGAGCGCAAGAAGTTGCCCGTGGCCACCGACGGTCTTGTCTTCAAGGTGAATTCACTGCGCCAACAGCTCAACTTGGGCTACACCGCCAAGTCGCCCCGCTGGGCCATTGCCTACAAATTTGCCGCTGAGCGCGCACTGACCAAGTTGCGCTTCGTGAGCTTCGAAGTGGGCCGCATGGGCATCATCACCCCGGTGGCTAATCTGGAGCCGGTGTTGCTCAGCGGCACCATCGTCAAGCGCGCGTCGCTCTACAATGAGGAGAACATCCGCACACTCGACATCCACGAAGGCGACCAACTCTACGTGGAGAAAGGCGGCGAAATCATCCCCAAAATCACCGGAGTGGAACTAAGCGCACGCATCGCCGGCTCCAAGCCCATCGAATTTGTGACCACCTGCCCCGACTGCGGTACGCCGTTGCGACGCGTGCCGGGCGAAGCGGCGTGGATTTGTCCGAACAAGTATGGCTGCGCTCAGCAGGTGATTGGCCGAATTGAGCACTTTGCCGCACGCCGCATGATGAACATCGACGGCATCGGCGGCGAAACCGCCCGTCTGCTCTATCAGATGGGTCTGGTGAGGCAAACGGCCGACATCTACGACCTCACTGTTGACGACCTGCTGAAGCTCGACGGCTTTGCTCAGCGTAGCGCCGAGCGCGTCATCGAAGGCGTCAAGCAGTCGCTGCAGGTGCCGTTCGACCGCGTGGTGTTCGCCCTGAGCATCCCGGCAGTGGGCAACACTCTGAGCAAAAAACTGGCCCGCGCCGTGGGCGACATCGACTCGCTCATGGCCATGCCCAAAGAGGCACTCAGCGCCATTCCGGACATCGGCCCAATTATCGCCGACGGAATAGTGGAATATTTTGCCGACGAGAGCAACCGCGCCAACGTGGAGCGGCTGAAAGCCGCCGGAGTGCAGATGTCTATGCCCGAAGAGAGCACCGAAGGACGCACCGACCGCCTCGCCGGACAGTCAATCGTGATTTCCGGCACGTTTGCCCGCCACTCTCGCGAGGAATACAAGGAGCTGATTGAACGCCACGGCGGCAAAAACGTCGGCTCCATCTCAAAGAAAACCACCGCCGTACTCGCCGGCGAAAACATGGGCCCGGCCAAACTCGAAAAGGCGCAGTCGCTGGGCATTCCGCTGCTCTCCGAGGATGAATTCCTCGCATTGATAGACGAATAATCAAAAATGAAAAGACTCAAGACAGCTATATATTTCAGCGCCATTGCCGCAACGATGGCCGCACAATCGGTTGTGCAACACGTCGACGGCGACTCAGGCGCACTCTCAGGCCGCAACATCGCCATCTGGCAAAGCCACGGCCGATATTACAAGGATGAGACCGACCGCTGGCAGTGGCAACGTTGCCGCCTGTTTGGCACGGTGGAAGACCTCTACACCCGCTCTTATGTGGTGCCGTTGCTGGTGCCGATGCTCGAGCAGGCCGGAGCCTACGTGATGTTGCCGCGTGAACGCGACGTCAATTCTGCCGAAATCATCATCGACCCCGACGGCCAATATGCCACTCACGGCTATCACGAAACCCACGTGAAAGAAAAGTGGGAAAACACCAAAGCGGCCGGTTTCGGCTACACCAAAGCCGAGCTCCACGAAGGGGAGAACCCCTTCAAAATGGGCAAGGCCCGCAAGGTGAAGTCCACACAAAACAAGGAGAAAACCTCCGGCGCCACATGGAGCGGAGATATCCCCGAAGCAGGCGAATATGCCGTGTATATCAGCTATCAAACCGACTCGAAAAGCGCTTCCGACGTGCACTACACGGTGCACACCGCAGCCGGCGACGAGGAGTTTATCGTTGACCAAACTCGCGGCGGCGGCACGTGGATCTATCTCGGCACATTCCCCTTTGCAGCCGGTGAGAGCACTCTCGTGAGCATCAGCAACTACTCCGAACAGAAGGGCACGGTGGTGACCGCCGACGCCGTGAAAATCGGCGGCGGCATGGGCAACGTGGCCCGCAGAGGCTCGGCCGCAGGGTCGCAATATCAAGTGAGCGGCTTGCCGCGCTGGGCCGAAGGCTCGCGCTATTGGCTGCAATGGGCCGGCATCCCGGAGTCGGTCTACACGGCTCAGGAGAAACCCGGCGACTATCGCGACGACATTTTCTGCCGTCCGCAGTGGGTGAACTATCTGGTGAAAAACCTGAATATCCCCGTGGACCTGGCCATGGGTTTCCACTCCGACGCCGGCACCACCAACTCTGACACTGAAACCGTGGGCACTTTGGGCATCTGCTACACCAAGGAGAACAACGGACGATTCTCCGACGGCCGTTCCCGCCAGCTGAACTACGACTTGACTCAATCGATTGTCAATTCGATTGTGCGCGACGTGCGCCGCCTGCACAACCCCACGTGGAGTCAGCGCGACATTCGCGACAAATCCTACATCGAAGCACGTGTGCCCGACGTTCCGTCAATGTTGCTGGAACTGCTCTCGCACCAAAATTTCGCCGATATGCAATATGGCCTTGACCCGCAATTTCGTTTCGACGTGTGCCGCGCGGTCTACAAAGGAATTCTTCGTTTTCTCGCCAATCAGGGCTCCGCAAAGTATATCGTGGAACCGCTGCCTGTGAGCCAATTCACCATTCACCAAACGGGCAAGGAAAGTTTCGAGCTTCAATGGGCCCCGACCTACGACGAACTCGAGGCCACAGCCGTGCCCACTCGCTATCGAATTGAAGAACGTATCGGCAGCCCCGAGCAACCGTTCGTAGCCATTGCCGAGACCACCGACTGCAATTTCCGCTTCACTGCCGACGACCGGCAGTTGCACTCTTTCCGCATCGTGGCGCTCAACGACGGCGGCGCAGCCATGCCGTCGCCTGTGCTGGCCTTGGGCGTCGGCAAAGATGCCAACGCCGAGACTGTGACGGTGGTCGACGGATTCACCCGTGTCAGCGCCCCTGAGAGCTTCTCTGCCGGAAGCTTGGCCGGATTCGGGCTCAACGACCCGGGCGTGCCCTCCGGCACCGACCTGCTCTACACCGGACGACAAACCAACTTCAATCGCGCCGAGCAATGGATCGACGACGATGAACCGGGCTTCGGCGCCTCTGCTGCAAACTACGAGATGCGACCTATCTACGGCAATGCCCACGACAATGTGGCGCTGCACGGCGAGGCTATTCTTGCCGCCGGCCACTCGTTTGTGAGCTCCACACTCGACGGATTCTGCGCCGACTCGCTGCAAAATCCGCCGATGGTCGACGTGGTGCTCGGCCTACAACGCTCATATCCTGCCAACCGTTACTCCACATTCTCTCCGCTGCTGCAACAGCGACTGAACACGCTGTCGATGCTCGGCTCCGGCATCATTGTGAGCGGAGCCTACGTGGGCAGCGACCTATCAACGGCGGCCGACAAGAGTTTTGCCGCCACAGTGTTGGGCTACGCCCCGCGCACCGACCACGCCTGCGAAGAGGGCGGCGTCAGCGAAGTGGCGTCGGCCGTGTCATCTGTGTTCGATGGAGGCAAATTCTCCTTCTCAACAACCCTTGGCGAAAAGCCGTATGCCGTGACCTCGCCCGACGCCATCATCCCCGCCACGGGCGCAAAGGCCTACACCGTGATGCGCTACGATGAGAATCAAACGTCGGCCGCCGTGGCCTACGAACCGGCCACTCACCGCGCCGTGACGCTCGGCTTCCCGTTTGAGGCCATCGCATCGCAGCGCTCTCGCTATCAACTCATGCAACAAATGCTCAAATACCTCGAAAAATGATTATTCTGAAAGACCTCTCCTCGGCGAGTATCGCGCAAGCTGCCGCCGAGGCCGACGGGGAATACACTCTGCTGCAAATCATGCCCGGCACTGTGACCGGCGTCAATGAAAAGCGCTTGGTGCAGGTGGCTGAAGCACGCCGCGCCGCCATGGTCTACGGCGACTATACGAAAGATGGCGTGGCAACGCCGCTGATTGAATATCAATTCGGCGCCTTGCGCGACGACTTCGATTTCGGTCCGGTGGTGTTGATTCGCACTGATATGTTCCGTCACTGCGTCGGCGAGATGTTTGCCAAATATCAGGCCGCCGGATTCTATGACCTGCGCCTTCGTCTTAGCCGACTCGGCGCAATAGTCCACATTCCGGAACCGGTTTCGAGGATATCCACGCCAAAGGCGGCCGAAGGATGCAGCGAAGCACAGTTCAATTACGTGGATCCGCGCAACCGTGCAGCGCAAATCGAGATGGAACTCGCCTGCACCGACCATCTGCGCGCCATTGATGCGCTGGTCGACACAGCCAAGTTGGAGTCTGTTGACTTCGGCGGCAAATTCCCGGTTGAGGCTTCGGTGGTCATCCCCGTGCGCAACCGCGAAAAGACCATCACAGACGCCATAAAAAGTGCCCTGAGCCAGACGACGTCGTTCGCATTCAACGTGCTCGTGGTCGACAACTACAGCACCGACGGCACCACCGAGGCCATCAAGCGCTTGGCCGCTGAGGATTCACGTGTGATTCACGTGACGCCCGCACCGGGCCACGGCATCGGCGGTTGCTGGAACGCGGCCCTATGGCATCGGCTCTGCGGCCGATTTGCCGTGCAACTCGACAGCGACGACCTCTACAGCGGCCCCGACACGCTGCAACAGATTGTAGACTGCTTCTACGCCACCAACGCCGCAATGGTGATCGGCTCCTACACACTCACCGACTTCCACCTCAACGTGATTCCTCCGGGCCTTATAAGCCACAGCGAATGGACCGACGAAAACGGCGCCAACAATGCGCTCCGCATCAACGGCCTCGGCGCACCGCGCGCATTCTTCTCCCCCATAGCCCGACAGGTGCAATTCCCCGACACTTGCTACGGCGAAGACTACGCCATGGCCCTGGCCATCAGCTCGCGCTATCGCATTGGCCGAATATTCACGTCGCTCTACAATTGCCGCCGCTGGGGCGGAAACTCCGACTCCAATCTCCCCATCGACCGCATCAACGCCAACAATCGCTACAAAGACTTTATCCGCACCATCACTCTCGCCTCGCGCTGCAAACGATAGTCACTTTAGCCTCAACCCATAACGCAAACAAGCCCGACCGCAATGGCCGGGCTTGTTGCTTTATCAGAGTGGGTTAAACTTATTGAGCGTTGGTGAATTTGAGAATTCTATTGTCAATCTTGTTGCGACCGAGCAGCAGGCTGGTCATGTCGGCGGCAACGCGCTGTTGCTGTTGGTTGGTGACTTGCATCAGGCTCGACTTTTCGTCGTAGGGCATGGTACTCTTGTTCACGGCCAGCACTTCGCTGACGCGAACCACGTAGTCGGAGCGAACCGGGCCAACCAGGTCATGCTGTTTGTGACCGCGCAGAGCTGCAAAGCGAGCGTCCAAACCGGGGTTGGCGGCCTTGATGGTGTCGATTTGCGACTTCATGGCTGCGGCATATTCAGCGATGGTCTTGCCCTTGCCGGCATACTGCTCACAGAGCACACGGCCTTGCTTTTCCTGAAGTGCGCCATAGGCAAATGAGGGATCGGCCTTCTCAACGTATGCCAGAGGCAGGTAGTCGTCCTTGATCACGTCAACGAGGGCCACAGCAGTGAAGCGGCTCTGAGTGTTGTCGGAGAGGATACCGCTGACAGCGCCCTTCTTGGCGCTCATGGCCCAAGCTACAACGCTGCGGCTTTGCGACAGGCGATCGAGGCTGGGCGACGATTTGCTCACGAAGGTTTCAGCCACGCTGAGCTGACGCAGAGCTTCGGGAGCATATTGATCGGCATTCTTGGTGAGGAATGTTGCGAGAGTTTCGTTGGTGAAGTTCTCGGCGCCGTTCACCGATGAGAGGAAGTCACTGAGGGTCTTCTGCAGTTCGCTGATGGTGTTGTTGGAGGGAGTGATGTTGATGGTGGCAGTGGCATAGTCAAACACCTCTTCGGGTTCGGCAAATTCCACAACCTTCACAGCCAGTTGCGAACCGTCGCCGCCCTGAAGCAGGACATACTTGCCGGCACCGGCCTCACGAAGTTTGTCCCAAGGCTCCTTCACAGCTTCGCTATATTCGATGCGTGAGGGTGAGAGCTGCTTGTCGAGCAGGCCCTTCATGGCTGCGGGATCGGCGCCGCCATTGAGCTGAGCCACGATGGAGTCGGCGTTGAAGGTCGGGTCGATACGCACCTGCTGGAGCGTAGCGCTGTTCACACGGGTTTCGCGGCCCATCAGTTTTGCAATCACAATCTGAGGATCGGCAAAATTGTTGGCGGTGTTGTAGACCTTCTTCACTTGGCCGGGTTGCATGCCCTTGATGGAGTCAACCAGTGCGCGAGCAAAAGCGGCCTGCGAACGGCCATAGCCGGCGGTGATCTTCTCGGCGGTGAGATTTTCACGCTTCACGGAGAACAGAGGATAAGCGTTCACGCCATCCATCTCGGGTTCGTTTGCCAGAGCAATCATCACGCTGTCGGCCTGAGCAATTGCGGAGGCGCGGTCGGCTGACGAGGCAGCAACGTTGAGATTGATGTAGCGCACGAAGCGAGTTTCTTCGGGGAGTTTATAGCGTTCGCGATGTTGCTTATAATATGTGTTGAGTTCGGCGGGAGTCACCGTGTCGGTGCACTGCGACAGAGGCACCGATACGCTCAGGAGGTCGTAGGTGGTGCTGCTGCGATCGTAAGCCGCACGTGCATCATACTTGTTAGCGTGGATAGCGCCGGCCAACATGTTTTGGAACTTCTGCTGACGCAAGAAGTCGTCGACGTTCTCCTCAAACTTCTTCCATTCTTCCTGAAGTTGAGCAGCGGTCTCGGCGGGCATATCTTCCGAAGGCTGTGTGAACGCCTTGTAGAAATCGGCGGGAGCCACGCCATACTGTTGTGTGAAATAGTTAACCACCATCGGATTAGCCTGTTCGCCGAGAATGGCCGACGAAAGCTCCTTGTTGGTAACAGTGATGCCCAGAGCATCATATTCTTGCTTGAGCAGAGTTTCATTCACAAGCTGTTGAAGCACCTGAGCGGTGAGCTGGTCGTCGTCGATGTTCTGCTTTTGGCCGGTCTGTTGCTCATACTGGGCCATCTGCTCGCGCATCTGCGAGGAGCGATCTTGCAGAAGTTCATACGAAATCTTCTCACCCTTGACCTTCAACACGGTTGTGCGGTCAGCAATCAAATCGATAGGATTATCGATGATTGTGATAATGAAAAGGAACAGTGCAACAAAAATGATGCTCACCAAAAGCACCGATTTGCTGCGGATTTTTTCAAGTGTTGCCATTAGATTTTATCTGTTATTTTTTATCTGATTTTTTCTAAATTTTAACGCACAAAGATACGATTATTTCTCGGAGTGCCCAAACATTGGAGGCATTTTTGCGAAAAAAAGTTCCGCAATTCCACTATTTTCCGACATTTACCCCCGCAAAAGCCTCCGGATAGGCCCCGCGCAACGCCTCGACTGTCACCCCCGCGGCAATCCATGGCGCAATTTCCTGCACACGCACATTCATCACGGCGCCGTCGGCCGCACGATAGGCACACACCTCGCGCAGCCTCAAATCCGCCGGGGCAAACACCCACGCCGTCTCATCCTCGCCACTACTGCGCAGATACACCACCGTCTGCTCCGCTCCCTCAAACACGCGCAATTCGCAATGCGCCGCGTCGGCCATAGCCCGACGCAATTCCCGGGCAATCCCCGAGGGCGTCAGATGCGGAAACCGCTGAGGATAGGCATATTCACAACTCTTAACGTCGAGGCGCCCCATCTCATAGCTGAAACTTTGCCCCTCAAGGTAAGCTGCAAAGCAGAAATGCTCGGAGGAAGAATCGCCCTTGGGCGCCCACTGCATCACATAGCTCTCCCCCTCGGCCTCAACCTCCATCACATAAGAAAACGTCTCGCCGTCGACCAGCGACACGCAGCTTGCACTCGCGGCCCAAAGCCCCATCGAATCCAACTGCTGCGCCACGCTCTCAACATCGCGCGCCGCCACGGCCGCAACGCCCACCGACGTCGCAACCGCCCAAGCGGCCAACTTTCGCATCATCTGTAACATAACCACAAAGTTACCACCTTTCCACGAATTCTGCCCCCAAAAATTCCTAAAAAATTTACCCCAAAACACTTGCATAGCTCAACAAAAACGCCTAACTTTGCAAAAGAAAATACGGCCAAAACAGCCAAGGTCCTATAGCTCAGTCGGTTAGAGCAATTGACTCATAATCAAAAGGTCGCAGGTTCAAGCCCTGCTGGGACCACCCTAAAAATCAAGCACTTACGCCCTCGCGCAAGTGCTTTTTTTCGTGCCGATTCGCGGGATTAGCGGATGAAGTTCATGGGGGTGTAGGGCTCGCGGGCGGGGGCGTCGGAGGGTTGGCCGTGGAGTTTTTTGAGTAGATGGGCCATGTTGTCGGCAAGGGTGCGCATGGTTTGCAGGCCCTCGACGTCGCGAGCGGTTTCGCCTTCGGAGCAGCCAAAGAGGATATTCCAATATTGGGAGGTGACGATGGGCATATTGCACATCTGGAAGGGCATTTGCAGGGTCTGAAACGCTGCCGAGCTGCCGCCGCGACGACACACGCACACCACGGCCGCGGGCTTGCCGTCGAAGACGCGTTCACCGGAGAAGAGCATACGTTGCTGATAGGCCAGCAGAGCGCCGGCAGGCTGCCCGTAGTAGACGGGGCTACCCAGCACTATGGCGTCGCACCCGGCCATCTTGTCGATAATCCGGTTGCACATGTCGCCGTCGAAGGCGCAGCGACCAAGGTTTTGGCGGCGACACACGCAGCAGTCTATGCAGCCGCGCGCGGGTTTATTGCCAATCCAGAGGATTTCCGTGTCGATGCCTTGCCGGCGGAGCCGGTTGGCCACTTCGCTGAGGGCTATATGGGTGTTGCCCTCTTGGTGGGGACTTCCATTCACTAACAATACTTTCATTGTGGGCGTGGGGTTATTTTTTGGGGGAGGCTGTGAAGCGATGAATTTTGGAGGCGCGGTCTTTCTGCACGCCGCGCGCATATTCGATTTCGGGATAGCCGAAACCGATGATGAGGCCCATGTAGTGGTCGTCGGGGATGCCGAGCATACGGCGCGCACCGGCCACGTCGGAGATCACGCTTGCCGAATAGCTCATGATGGTGGTGCCCAGGCCGTGGGCATTGCAGAGGAGTTCGAAATAGGCGCTGGCTATGTTGCAGTCGGCGATGTCGTCTTGTGCCCACTGACCTTTGGCACGTTTGTGGGCTATAAACAGGTGAGGTGCGCCGCAAAAGAGCAGGTCGTCTTTGCGCAGGGCGCGCTCGGAGCGCTTCATGGTTTGATACATCGACCGACTCATTCCGGCGCTGTAGAAGCCGCGCGCGGCGTTCGCCTCCATGCCGTCGTAGACAAAGCGCCAGATGCGGTCGAGCTCGTCGATGTCGTCAATGATGGTCATCTCCAAGCCCATGGAGTTGCCACCGGTGGGCACGTTCTCCATGTCTTTAAGAATGCGGTCCATCAAGTCTCGCTCCACGTTGCGACTCTGATATCGGCGGCAGCTGCGACGATAGGCCACGAGCCTATCCATCTGCTCGCCCAGCGAGGCGTCGGGCCGCGGAAGCGAATCCTGCGGGCGCCGCCCCAGCACACTGACTGCGCCTTCGGGGCACACGGCCAAACAGTGTTGACACTTCCAGCAACCGCTCCAGCCAAAACGCTCAAACGGCTTAATCTCAGGCACACCGTCGACCATCGTCAGCACCTGTCCGGAGCAGACGTCGACGCAGCGGCCGCAACCGGTGCATCGCTCCGTGTCGACCACAAACCGTGCCTTATTCTGTTGTTGCGTCATAACTTATAAATGTTTCCGATTACGACTGCAAATTTACAAAACAATTCCCACCTATCCAACTTCTGCGGCTTACTACGAAACTACCCATAGTATCTTAGTCAATACTACAACGAGGGGCGAAGATGCTGGTGAGGGTTGATTGGGCGGCTTTTGAGAGGTAGGCGCCGGGATAGAATTCGCCGATGGGCTCGCCTTTGAGGAAGTCGAGGGCCCAAGTGGGCACGGTGACAGGCCCCACGCAGTTGAGTAGGATGAACGGCGCGCAGCCGTCTTTCAAGTCCGCCTCAAAAGAGTCGACGTATAAGTAGATGTCAGAGTCGGTGGCATTGACAATGGCAAGATAGAGCGTTGACTCCGTTCTGCCGCGATGGATGAACACCACCTTCTCTTCGAAAATGGGCAGGGCCACTCGGCGGTTGTTGTCCTTGAGGCGCCAACGCTGATAGATGAATCCCTCTTCAAACAGCCGTTGTTGCATCAGCAGCAGCTCATTGTCGGTGAGGCGGATGGCGCGGAGCCGCGTGGAAGGGCGGCGGCTGCCGCCGTGGCGCACTATGTTGATGCGAATTCTGCGACATGGAGCGGCATCGGCGTTAA
Organism: uncultured Bacteroides sp.; assembly: GCA_964549975.1. GTDB lineage: Bacteria > Bacteroidota > Bacteroidia > Bacteroidales > Muribaculaceae > UBA3263. The sequence goes on from CAZJWM010000001.1 coordinate 11,612, forward strand.
GTTCCGCTATTTCTGCTGTGAATTCATCGCCGTGGTCCATCAATTCGGCCAATTCCCTATTGTCGGTGCGCGGCACGTAGCCCAGAATGCAGCGGAAGTCAAACTCCTCCGGGGCATCCCTATTGTAGTCGTCGGCAAGGGCCACGGCAATGGCATCGCTGTCGTATGGATTATTCGGCTGACGCACCAGCGCCAGGGGTGTGCCCACCTCCAGCTCCGGCCAAATGTCGTCGACGTCGTGGAAGGTCGTGCCGGCAATATAAGTTTGGCAATAAACCTCACTCACAGGGCCGTCATCGTCGTGTAGAATTCCGTTATCTGCTTTCGTTTTCATAGAAGTTGCTATTTCACCTGCAAAGTTAACAATTATTTTTTGCACCGCAACCGGTGGCCATCACAGAGAGAACGAAACATGATGGACACTCCGGCAGCGGCGCTGAGTGTGTCAGTCCGGAGGCCTGTTCGCTCTAAACCCGGGTCGCGGCCAGGGAAAGCATGCCTTCTATATGCAGGTCGGAGACTCGCAGCATCTGCGAATGACGCCCAAGACACTGCGGCTCCCCGAGCCGCAACTGTAACGCCCGCCTACACGGGCCGCGGCAGGAGCCGCGACCCGTGTTCAGACCGAACAGGTCTCCGACCTGACACACTGCGCGCCTCCGCCGCGCTCCCCCCCCCGCGTTGTATCTTATAGAGGTTCTACATCAGACCACAACTCCGGGGCCTCGGCCGCGGCTTGGGCAGTGTTGTATCTTATAGAGGTTCTACATCAGACCACAACGTCAACGGAACGCCAGACCCACTGGACAGAGTTGTATCTTATAGAGGTTCTACATCAGACCACAACTGACGGACGATTTGATTTTGCAGAAGGTGAGTTGTATCTTATAGAGGTTCTACATCAGACCACAACCGGAAGACATACCCATCCAAGTACGTGAAGTTGTATCTTATAGAGGTTCTACATCAGACCACAACGTCGCTTTCTGCGATGTGGTCCGGGATAGGTTGTATCTTATAGAGGTTCTACATCAGACCACAACCATTTCTGAACACGAGCCCATCCAAGTACGGTTGTATCTTATAGAGGTTCTACATCAGACCACAACTATGGCTACACCCTCTCCGGCGCCCTAAAAGTTGTATCTTATAGAGGTTCTACATCAGACCACAACGCCCAGAACTGCAGAATTTCAGCACCCATGGGTTGTATCTTATAGAGGTTCTACATCAGACCACAACTGTTTACTACAATAATTACCACAATGGATGTTGTATCTTATAGAGGTTCTACATCAGACCACAACGGTATATTATCCGACTTATCACCCATGATAGTTGTATCTTATAGAGGTTCTACATCAGACCACAACGGTACAACTATCTGATAGAATGCGATCGCAGTTGTATCTTATAGAGGTTCTACATCAGACCACAACCAAGGTTGATATCAAAAGCGAGTTCATCGCGTTGTATCTTATAGAGGTTCTACATCAGACCACAACTAAAGGACGCGGCTTCCCCAGTCGAAGGCGTTGTATCTTATAGAGGTTCTACATCAGACCACAACGGAGCCGTGGAGCATACCTCGCTGCTGACGGTTGTATCTTATAGAGGTTCTACATCAGACCACAACTCTGATGCAGCGGCATCAGCAAGGAAGCGGTTGTATCTTATAGAGGTTCTACATCAGACCACAACGGTGAGGCAGAATACGCGGTGGCCGTCGCCGTTGTATCTTATAGAGGTTCTACATCAGACCACAACTATACTTAAAGGCTGCTTAACGCCTGCTGGTTGTATCTTATAGAGGTTCTACATCAGACCACAACATAAACGCTTCAAATTGCTATATATCTATTAGTTATGACGAGAAAAAGCGTCAAAAAATAGGGTGAAGTCATCTATGAAGTGGGGACGTAGAGCTGATTTCTCTGCAAAGTTATTAAAAAAATTCGAGTTGTTGAGGGCCCGGGTCGATTTTTTTCTCAACGCGTCCGTTAAAATTGAGGATGTTGCTATACTGTTTGCCGGTGACGTGCAGTATGCTCACCTTTCCTTCGGGCGGCATAAGTCCCTGAACACGTTTTATGTGCACCTCCATATTTTCGTATGAGGGGCAATGGCGGATATAGACCGAGAATTGCATCATCACGAAACCATCTTTTTCGAGCGAGGTGCGAAATTTTGTGGCACGTTTGCGTTGCACCTTGGTCAACACTGGCAGGTCAAAAAATACGAAAATCCACATAACATGGTAAGCATTAATACGATAGTCGCTCATTTGGTAGGCATAATCGGTAAGTCGAGTTGTTTTTGTTGTTTGGCATAGCAGCGCGAAAGCGATGCGCAGGTGAAAGTGAGGCCGATGTCGAGCGGTCGGGTGAGTTTGCCGTAGCGAGTGTCAGCGTAGACCACACGAATCAGTTCCGCTTTCGACTCTTTGGTCAACGAGCAGGTGCCGGCCAGCACCTGCGCATACACTATTTCATCGACAAAGGGGCGGAACGGCTCCATCACGTCGTCGGCCAGGGGAAAAGCATTGTAGCGATTGCGGTGAAAGATGCCTAACGTGGGCAACAGTCCTGCGCCCATCAGAGCTCGTGCCACCGCCGCACGAAGTATGGCGTAACCATAGTTGAGCAACGCGTTGATTTCCGTGCCATCCTGATCGCGGATGAAATCGCGGCCAAAAAGCGCGCGCCAATATAGGCGCGCGGCCAAGCCCTCTCGGTTGTCGGAGTCGCCGGATTTCACGTTCATATAAAACGGACGGAGCAAGTCGCCATCCTTGCCAAACTTGCTGAGCAGCAGGCTCTGATTTTTGATTTTGGCAGCGATGATTTGTTGCCAAAGATTCTTCTTCAGCGGCAAACCTGCGGCTATTTGGTCACGGAAGTTTTCCGACTGCGTGGAGTGGCTGTCGAGATTCAGCAGCATAGACGACGGCAGGTGATCACGGTCGCAAAACACCACGGCAACATTGTTGTCGCTCAGCGCATTGAGGGCAGGCATCGACACCACCGACTGCTGATGTTCGAGCACAACGTAACCGATATCCTCGATGGGAACCTGCCGAGGCTCGGCATCCCCATCGAGGTATGTGATAATCAGTTGCGAATTCCTCAGCGACAGTTTCACCGCCGAGGAGATGAGGAGAGAACGCGATATCATATATTCATTCTGAAAAATTTGATTTCACCTGAATCGGAGATTTCGAAGTCCTGTCCTTCGACAAGGCCCTTGAATTGTGTATGCAACACAGAGATGCTCGGACGAATTTCCTCACCTACCGACCATACACCATTCTTACTCTTGTATTCGCCGGCAGGTCGCGCTTCTTGATGATAGCGCAACACCACACAACCATATCCAGGAGGAGTTGGATTTAAGGACAATCCTGTCACCTTATAGAGTCGTTTAACCAACTCTTCCTTTGTTGCGTTATAGACCTCCTCTGGCGATTTCTCGTAGAGCAGCACCATCATGCCAACTTTCAGAATCCACTTCAGCGGATATTCATTGTCGTCGGAGAGCGGCACCAAGCGGTCGTCGGTGCGGGAACGCACGGCCGTGAGGTTGTTGATGAGTTTGTAGGAACGCTTAACCTTGCCTTTGTCGTTGCAGCCTTCGTAGATGGCCAGACAGTAGTTGCCATCGTTGGCCACGTGGTAGTCGCGTTTGTACTCCTTGCGCGAGAGGTCGCGTTGCGGCTTCAAGTGAATCGGTTTGGTGATGTTGTTGGCATAGAGGCGCACCTTTTTGATGGGGATGCGCTTGGCCTCGTTCATCCAAATCGGCTCGGCAATGGCCATGGCAAAACCTTTTGCAGCAATCTGCTCCTCGACCTTGGCGCGCACGGCATCGTCAACGATGTTTTTGACATCTTTCTGCTCGAGAGCGTCAACTTGCTTGCGGATCACGTAGCGAATCTCGCCGTCGCGCTCTATGGCTCCGTAGAATGTTTGCAGATGGAGCTGAGCGCGAGCGGTGTCACCCTGCTGATAGATGGGGCGGCCGTCGGCGGTCTTTTGGATTTTGCCACGCACACGCAGTGCCTTTTTCGATTGCTTCAACGTGTTGTCCGGCGTGTGGTGCACAACGAGAAGTTCATCCACCACGCCCTTGACGTCTTGCGTGAAGGTTTCCCACGGCTTGGGAAACGACGGCTTCTCGGCGCAATCCCACGCGGCCAATTCGCGGCGTTCGCAATATTGCGCCCATGCGTCGTATTGCGCCTTGCCGATGCAAGCGATGACAATGGCGTCGATGCAGTGGTGGCAATGGTTCACGCGCTCCTTGGAGGTGTATTCCTCTTGCAGCCCCCACATCTTGCGGAAGTCTGACGTGGTGGCGCCCTTCACCGTGTAGATTAGATTGCGATCCTGAGCATGGAAAACCGAGGCCAGATACATTCTGGCATAGCGGCCTATGATGCCGATGTCCACGCCCTGACGATTGCTGAAACCTTGCGGCACTTCGGTCATGACAAAGCGCTCATATTTTCCGCGCCAATATTTCAGCTGAAGTTCGAGATAGTGGCGGCGCTGGATGTTCTGGTCCTTCTGCTCTTTGGTGGCAAAATAGCGGCCTTTGGTTCGGTTGATTTGATTTCGGAGGTCGTCGATTTTTTCTCGCCAACCAAGTTCCTCCACCTGAGCCAAAATGCGGGCATGGTCGGCCAACTCCGAGGGGAGTTTGGCGCGCTTCACCGAGCGATTATAGCGGCAGTCACACAGCGTCTTGTTCATCATCGAGTCGTCGCCACCACGCGAGCGGGGCACGGTGTGCTCGATGTCATATTTCGGGTTGTCGCCCAAAAATTCGCTGATGTCAATCTGCTGATTGGTGTAGAGACACAGGTGCTGCTGCTCCTCCCAAAGCTGATATTTGAGGATGTCGGTGTCGGAGGGGATGATTTCGCGACCGGTCTTGTCGCGATACTCCTTAATCAAACGTTCGCGATACTTCTTGCGCGTGGCCTCATTTTCGCGCTGATAGCGTTGAATGGCCTTACGCATATTGGCATCATTGAGTTCGCGGGAGAACTCAATATTGATTTTGGTGGTGCGATCAATTTTCCGCTCAAGCAACAGAGTGTTGATGAGATGGCGCAATTGAAACAGGGCGCGCATTGCCATGGGGTTGCGTATGGCTGAAACGCGCGGCGAGCCGAGCAGCACCTCGCCGCGGCTATTGGGCTGCGCAGCCGGATAAACCTGAAGTTGCGACGGATGGTAGAGCTTGTGCAAGTCGCTGCACTCCACTCCGGGGATGCTCAGCAAGAAGTCGTTGATCAACTCAACTTTGGTGTAGGTTTTCTGCTGTTGGTCAGCCTCATAGTCGTTAATCAGAGTTATCACCTGCTGCTTGATTTTGGTCAAAAGTTCGGCATCCTCCTTCACGTCGATGGGGAGCACGGCCTCAATGTTGGCCAGGAAAACGGCAGTGTCATATCTGAAACCTTGGCGCAGATAGGGCAACATCTTGTTGATGGCATTTAGGCTCAGCGAAGCGTAGCCCTGATGGATAGGGCATTTCACAAACGCATCGGCCTGTTCCGGCGTGAGCGAAAGGTTGGCCATAGCCCAGTGATGCAGACGCTCATCGTCGTCGAAGGAGAAGAGCGCGTGCCAAACGTCGTTGATAACTTCGCCGCGAGTCTTATTGCCCGCCTTCTTATATCTTGCGCGCAATTCGTTGCGCCAATCATCGCCGAAAATATCCGCGAGATAGGCCGTCACAGGGCAATTGCTCACCGATGTCGACATTGCAAAGTTGAACTTATAGAGGGCGTTGGGCTTCTCCTCCATATAGCCATAATAGATAGGCTTGCCGGCCAATTTCTTTGCAATATCTTCAAACTCAAACGAGAGCTTCGACTTGCGCAGGAACAGCGGATAAATCTGCTCGCGCTCCTCAGGGGTGAGCTGACGATAGTCGCCGCCATCGAAAATCGAGGTGGTTTTCACCTTAATATTATTGACAAACGACAACATTCTGAACTCCTCATAGGCCGGATGAGAAATGGGGCAACGGCTTTTGGTGGGTTCAAACGTGCATTTGCCCACGGCACCCTTCTGCGACTTGAGCGGCCTCTGATAGAAAATGGCGCGCGCCAACTGTTTGCGCAAATCGTCGGGGAGGTTTTGACGCTCGCAGATTGCATCAAACTCGGCGCGGATGTGCTGATTGCGGGCCGTGTATAGGCCGCGAATTTTTTCATGCGACTTGTGGCACATATAAAAATACTCGCCAAGATATTTGCATCCGGCCTGCTCCATCTTCTCCGACAAATCGCCTATGGCCTGTTTCACCGTGCCGTCAAGTTCCTTGGTCGACTCCTTGCGGTTGCTCAAAAATCCGCGACGCTGACACAAATGATAGAGCGCGCGACCAAGGATATAGCGCTGCGATCTCTCCGACAAGTCCAGCTGCCGTGTCAGGGCTACGTAGCGATCGTGATAGGGATTCTTATCAGCGTCCTCGTTGGTGCGTTGCCACTCGATGAACTCCGGGTCGAGCGGATAGGTTCGCTGAGTTTTCCACGCCTTCAATTGTTCGGCCGTCAGGGTTGGGCAAAAGCCACCGGCAGTGAGCACCTTGAGCAGCTCGATTTTACGCAATTTGCGGCGAAAATAGTGGCGGCGTGTAGCTCGCGCCAGGGTTCGCGTTTGTACCATGGGCTTTTCGTTGCCCTTTTCTTCGGCGACTCCTTTCTGGAAAATCACCACACCCTTGTCGAGGAGGCTGCAACTTGCATCTTCCTTCTCTACTATGGCCCAACCAATTGAGTTGGTACCTAAATCAATGCCGAGAACTTTTTCTGTCATGGCAATAAACTAAATGAATGAATTGTAAAAAATTTCCGTAAAATTAGAAAATTATTTGGAGAATTCCTAATAATGTTGTAATTTTGTGCATCTACATCTCACCACAATAAGGCTATATGCCGAAGGTTTAAATGCCTTGTCCCCGCGTACTCCGTGGGGACTTTTCATATAAAAATACCTGCAAAAGAATGATTGGAAAATACAGAGTGATTACGCTGTGCGGCAGCACGCGTTTCAAAGAGGACTTTATGGAGGCGCAAAAGCGCCTGAGCCTTGAGGGCAACATCGTGATCTCCGTCGGGCTGTTCGGCCACAGCGGCGACGCCGAGGTGTGGGCCGACGGCGTCAAAGAGATGCTCGACGACATGCACAAACGCAAAATCGACATGGCCGACGGCATCTACGTGATTAATCGCGGCGGATACATCGGCAGCTCCACGCGCTCCGAAATAGACTACGCCCTGGCCCACGGCAAAACCGTGGAGTATCTGGAGCCCCCTATTTGAGGCGTTGGGCCTCCTTGACGCCTTTGACGGCGCGAAGTTTGACGATGAGGGCTTGGAGCGCTTCGTTGGAGCTGACGCCCACCACCAGATAGCCGCTGAAGCTGCGGTGGGCGGAGCTGTCGATGGAGATGCTGCGCAGAAGCACGTCGGGCTCTTTGTTGATGACGGAGGTGATGTTGGTGACGATGCCTATGTCGTCATCGCCCATCACGGAGATGGTGGCACCAAACTGGCCGCTGGCTTTGCCGCTCCAGCAGGTGGGAATCACGCGATAGGGGTAGCGCAGGCGTATGTGTTCGGCGTTGGGGCAGTCGGCGCGGTGGATTTTCACCACGCCGTCGGCGGAGATGAAGCCAAACACGGGGTCGCCGTAGATGGGGTTACAGCAGCGGGCAAACTTATAGTTCATCCCTTTGATGTTTGACGAACCGATGACCAGCACGTCGGAACTCGACGACCCGCCGGCACGGTCGGCGTCGGCAGCCGTGGGCATCACGAAGCCTTCGGCCGAGCGGTGGGCTTCGCTTTCGATGGGACGGGCCGCAGCTTCATATTGTTCGAGGGCTTTGTTGGGGTCGAGTTGTTCGGAGGCGATGGCGGCGTAGAAGTCGGTGACGGTCTTGTAGCCCATCTTTTTGATGAGTTTCATCAGCGTGGCCTCGTCGAAATCCACCTTGCGGTTTTTGGCGCGGCGGAGCAGCAACTCCTTTCCCAGGTCGGCATTGCGCGCCTTAGCCTCGTTGAGCACCTGGCGGATTTTGCTGCGAGCCTTGGAAGTGACGGCAATGTTGAGCCAGTCGGCCGACGGAGTTTGCTGGGCCGATGTGGTGATTTCCACGGTGTCGCCGTTGGCCAACCGATGGTTGATTTTGCGGTTTTTGCCGTTGACGCGGCCACCGATGCAGGCGCAGCCCACCTTGGTGTGGATGGCAAAGGCGAAGTCCAACACCGTGGCACCCTTGGGTAGGCGATGCAAATCGCCCTTGGGGGTGAAGACAAACACCTCGTCGCTGTAGATGTCCATGCTCAGGTTTTTCATCAGTCCCAGAGGGCCGGATTCGCCCGATTCGAGGATGTCGCGCACGTTGTTCATCCATGTGTCGAGGTTGCCCTCGCCCTTGAGACCCTTGTAGCGCCAGTGGGCCGCGAGGCCCTTTTCGGCCACGAGGTCCATGCGGCGAGTGCGAATCTGCACCTCCACCCAGCGTCCCTGCGGGCCGCTCACGGTGGCGTGGAGCGACTCATAGCCGTTGCTCTTGGGGATGGAAATCCAGTCTTTCATGCGCGCCGGATTGGGCTTATACATATCCGTGACGATGGAATAGGCCAGCCAGCAGTCGGGCTTCTCGCGTTCCGGGGGAGTGTCGATGATCACTCGGATGGCAAAGAGGTCGTAGATGTGGTCAAGGTCGTTGTGTTGCTTCTGGATTTTGTTCCAAATGGAGCTGATCGACTTTGTGCGGCCTTTGATGTCAAACTTCAGTCCGGCAGCCTCGAGTTTGGCCTTCACCGGGGCGATGAAGTCGGCGATATATGCGTCGCGCTGGGCTTTGCGTTGATTCAGGTCGTGGGCAATACGCGTGAAAATTTCACGGTTGCTATATTTCAGGCTCAGGTCTTCGAGTTCGCTCTTGATGGCGTAGAGGCCCAGGCGGTGGGCCAGCGGTGCATAGAGATAGCGCACCTCGGCGGCCACACGGCGCACTGCGTCGGCGTCGGGGTGATGGTTGATGGCGCGCATCAGTTGCAGGCGCTCCACAATCACGGTGATAATCACACGAATGTCGGCGGCAAAGGTCAGCAGCAGATTGCGGAAGTTTTCGCTTTCCACCGACGGGCTCTTGCTATAGAGCAAATCCACCTTGCGGAAACCGTCGACCAGTCGGGCCACGTCGGTGCCCCACCCGGCCCCCACCCCTTCGATGGATAGATAGCCCGTTTCACAGAGCGGAGCAAGCAGCAGAGCGGCAGTCATGGAGCGATCGGGCGCCACAGCCGAAGCGAGCAGGATGGCGGTGTCCACCCTGTGGAGCAACAAGTTCATGCCAAAAGAGTTGCGGCCATAGTGGCCGGCATCAACCCCGTCGCGAAGTGTGGACGTCAGGCGACGAAGGTCGTCGCCGGTGAATGTGTCGCCGAGGACACGGAGCAATGAGCGATAAGCTTCGCGCAGATGCGTGCGCTCATCGTCGGTGAAATATGCCTGAGTACTGCCTGTCATAGTGCTAAAGATGTGTTTGCGGTTATGCAAACGTACACAAAAAATGTCACTTCGCCAAAAAAAGTTGCCATTTATATTCATTTTTTGTAATTTTGCGGAAACCCAACCTACCAATTATTAATTCTACAAACAACTAAACAATTCTACCTAACAGCAATGGGAACATTCTGGCTTAAAGTTCAAGAGAACTATGTGATTGAGAATTTCGACGCACTTGTGAAATATTTGCGCAATTATCAAGCCCCGGCAGATGATTCAGTAGACTCCGATTTTGAGGACACGTTTAAGTGCCTTCACAAAGTGGCTTTAGAGAAATGCGACAAAGCCCGGCGCGGAAGCAATTTATTTGAAGAATATCGCGGCGACGACGTGGTTGACCTGACAAAACTTGTGAAACTCGCCACCGCCTCTGTGTTAACTTCCTATCACATACGCAATGAAAACGACTACGAGATGATGATAGCCCTGGCCAACGTGTTGGTGCTGAATCAAACCGGCAACAAAGACGCCGCCACCTATCTGAAATTTCTGCACTTCATCACCGCCTGCATTGAGCGACGTCCGTTGACGGAGCTCGGCCTCAACTGGGGCAGCCTCGACCAATCAATCGAGGTGTTGACGCAACACCTGCTCGACACGCAATGGAACGCAGATGCTGAAAACGTGATCAACTTCTACGAGCAAAACGGCCTGGCGCTGATCAATCGCGGCCAACTGACGGTCTCCACGGTGAACCACGAGCTCTATGAGCCCCACCGAATGAAGTCGGTGATAACCATCCCGGAGGCCATCGACATCCAATCGCCCGTGGCCGACAAACTCAAAGCCTCGGCTTCCACACTCGAAGTGATGGAGAAGATGAACGAACTGCTCACCGAACTGTCGCAATTTCGCGGCACGGCGCCGAAATACAAAGGCGAATATCAGCAGGGCGACCTCGTGCCGGTGGAGATCACCGACAAGGGCAACAGCATAATCTCGGCACGCACCATCGACCCGCGCATCAAAACCATCAAAGGGCGCGTGATGCTGAAAGACTACAAGATGAACGAATTCACCATTCTCCCGCAAGACGAAATCTACGACCTGCTGCAAGTGGGCGACCAAATTGTGGTGGAATACGTGAAGATGACTCAAGGCCAATTTGAGCTTGGCAAGAAGGTCTACAACACATTCTATCGCGACGAAGCCGAGCGCCTCTGCGAAGAAGACGCCGAAGCTCAGGCAATGTTCCTCTGCACCTACCCCGGCGGCTACCGCTGGCTCACGATCGACGGCATGGTGGTCAACGTGTTGGAAAGCGACCCGGACATCACCGAAGAAGACCGCTATCACCTCGACATGATCGACGCCGGCGATGGCACCGAGAATTTCTACACCATCCACCTTCGCTATAAAAACATCTATCAGTTGAAGACCTCCGGCTACGGCATCAACGGCAAGGTGTGCACGCCGTCTATGGTGAGAAAGGATGACGACGTGGCCGACCGCAGCGAATTTATGCGCCGCGCCAAGGAATATCTCCTCGACGAATTCCACAACTATTGCGAAACGGAAGCCGACGACGTGCCGCAACTCGACAACATCAAGCGTCTGAAAGATCCGCTGGGCTTCGTCATAGCCTACCGCTCGCTCTTCTTCATGAGCCACTCGCTGGACACCACCATGGACCGCATCAAAACTCTCGCCTGCGCCATCCTGCTGGCCAACTGCTGCGGCGACGAGGCCAAACTCGACAAGGAGTATATGCTCCACGAGATGAAATATCTGGAATGTGGCATCCGATTCGTGCGCGGCGACAACCCCGAAGAACTCAAACTCACTCACGTGGACTCGCTTGAGGGCGTGGCCAACGTGGTTTTCCAAGAGCACCTGGTCAATGTGTTAAGCACATATCAGCAAGACACCGGCCTATCCACTTTGGCTCGGCCGCATCAAGACGACATTGATGAAATGGAGAAACTCGTCAAAGCGTCAAACATTCTCCGCGGCATGATTCACCCCAAATCGTTTGCGCGCATCAAGGAGGAGATTGCCTCCCGTTTGGAGCTTTCCGACGAATATATTCCCGAAGCAGCCGGCGACAAGGAGGAAAACCGCACTTACTACGGCGTGGAGAGCGACACACTGGAGTTCAAGTCGTCGATTGTGTTCCCGCCGTGCAACCGCCGCACCAGCATCGGCATCGAAGACCCGGAGAATCAGAAGTGGGCCATCATCAAGACGGTGTGCGGCTTCCTGAACTCCGCCACTGGCGGCGACCTCTACTTGGGAGTGAAAGACAACGGCTATGCCAAAGGCGTGAAAGACGACATCGAGGCCCTGTTCAAACGCGGACGAATCTCGCAGCCCAACATCGACGCCTATCGCAACTACGTGAGCATGATGCTCGACCAGTCGCTCAAGTGCTATAAGGAGAAGAAAATCAGCGGCATGGACATCACAAACGAAACCGTGAGCTTCGACATCGTCACCGACAACGATCTGGAGTTGCTCCACATCCGCGTGTTGCCCTTCAGCAAAGACGCCGTGGCGCTGAAAGATCGCCCCGATTTCGTGAAACGCGCCTACATCCGCAAAAGCGGCGCCACAAAGCCTCTGGAAGATATAGAGGCTTTGAGCGACGAACGCCGCCGAAACTCAGCGCAGCGTTAAGGCCACAATGTGATCAATCACGGAGTCGGCCCGTTGAGGCAGCGACACCACCATACCGCCGGGTGTGGAGGTGCAGCGCGCACGGCTGCCATCACTCAGATTCACAGCTTTGGAAACCGACAGTCGGGCGGGGAGATAAACCTCGCCCACGCTGTTGTCGGTCACGTGGACATAAAGTGTGTTGTCGCGGCGAGTGGTTGCGCCCCAAGGTTGTGGTTCCACGTCGCCGGCTCGGGTGCCGTAGATGGTATAGCCCCACCGGTCCATCCAGCGGCCCATTTCGGCAAAACGTTGGAGAGCGGTCTCGGGGATTGAGCCATCGGGTTGCGGGCCCACGTTGAGAAGCAGATTGGCGCCGCGTCCGGCCGCACCGATGAGATAGTGAATGAGCGTGGCAGTGTCTTTATAGTCTTGGTCGGCCACTTTATAGCCCCACATGCCATTCATGGTTTGACACGTCTCCAGCGGCAATTTGGTGACGGCCTGGCCGGAGAGTCCTGCTGTGTTTTCGCCGGGCAGATCGCGCTCAAAAATCTGGATATCCTCGCCGGGAAACGGCACCTGATGGTGGTTGTTGCCGATGAGACACTGCGGTTGCAGGCTGTGAATCAGCGCATATTGTTCGGGCAGTTGCCAATCGAAGGGAGTGGCATCTTCGTCGTGGTCCCACCAGCCGTCAAACCAGATGGCACCGATTTCGCCATAGTTGGTGAGCAGTTCGGTGAGCTGACGGTTCATGAAGGCGTAATAGTGGGGCCAATCGCGCTTGGCCACGTCGCGGCCCGTGTTCAGGCCGGTGCGACCCGAGGGGTAGTCGGGGCGAGTCCAGTCGATGTGCGAGTAATATAAGTGAAGGGCAATGCCCTCTTCGTGGCAAGCGTCGGCCAATTCCTTCACCACGTCGCGGCGGAAGGGTGTGGCGTCAACAATGTTGTAGGGACTCTGGGCGGTGTGCCACATAGAGAAGCCATCGTGATGGCGCGTAGTGAAACAGATATAACGTGCGCCGGCGGCCTTGATGGCTTTCACCCAAGCGCGAGCGTCGAAGTTGGCGGGATAGAATGCTGCGGCAGCCTTGGCATATTCCGTGGCGGAGATGTCGCGGTTGAGATACCATTCGCCTTGGCCAAACATGGAGTAGATGCCCCAATGGATGAACACGCCGAAACCGCGGTCGGCAAAGGCTTCACGCGCCTGAAGGTTCTCGGCGGTGGGTTGATAGTCATAGGTGGTTGAGGCGTCGGCAGCGGCTGCGGGAAGGGCGGCTGCGGCGCTGAGCAGGAGTGCAAAGATGGAGTTTCGTGTCATTTCCGGTTCAATTTTTCGTCAAAGATAGCAAATGATTCGCAATTTTTCGCTATCTTTGACAAAACTTTTTATCACATGAAACGTTTACACCTACTTGCCCTGACCGTGTTGCTTGTTGCGGTTAGCGCCTTTGACCTATGTGGCCGGCAGTTTGAGTCGGGCACACTCTATCGCATTTCGCCGCAACGCTCGCAAGCGCTCTACGTGGGCGCCGGCGGCTCTCTGACCAAGGAATCGGCCCCCGAAAGCTACTGGACTCTGCGCGAGCTCAGCGGCTCGTGGCGCATCATCACTCCATTCTCCAATGTGGCCCTGCGTGCCGACGGCAGCGCCGTGACCACCGGCGAAAACAACGGTTCCGACGAGGCCCAGCTCTGGAAGATTGAGCCGGTGAAGGGTTCGTCGCCCGTGCGCTACGTGATCTACCCGGCCAACCGCCCCGACGTGGCCATGTCCAATGCCGACGGGCGCCTGACGCTCGTGGAGAAGAGCAAGGCCTCACAGTTTGCCATCAACGCCGCCACCGACGTGGCCGGTTTCGACCCCGAGTTGACCTATCGTTTCCGCTCGGTGAGCCGACCCGACAAGGTGTTGGGCAACGGTGACTCCGGCGAAAACAATTCGCGCATCGCTCTGGAGTCGGTGCAGGAGGATAATCGCGGCCAATATTGGAACGTGACGATGATTAACTTCACCGACCGCGCAGTGAAGGGTGCGTTCTACACGCAAAACTTCGACGACGGCGGCGACAATCCGCAAATCAACTATCTGCTGCAATGGCCGGCTGTGGAGGGCCAGTGGGGCAACGCCCGCTTCCGCTTCGTGGCTGTCGACGGCCAGCCCGGCAAATATGTGATTTCGTCGGCCAACAAGGGAAATATGTATGTGCCCTCAGCCGACGGCTCACAGCTGCAAGCCACTGCCATGAACGTGAAAAATCGCGACGCATGGTTCACCATCGAGCAGGTTGAAAAGCCGCGCATTGCCCAGCCCATCTGGGAGGACGAGACGGTGTTTGCCATCAACAAACTCCCCGGCCACGCCACATTCACCCCCTATGCTTCTGAATCCGAACTGGCCGCCGATGCCGCTTGTCTGGAGAAACCGTGGCTCACGCCGAAGACCTCGCGCCGACTGAGCCTCAACGGCAAGTGGCGCTTCTCGCTCGTGAGCGAGCCTTCGCAACGCCCAACGGACTTCATGAACCCGGAATTTGACTCCTCGTCGTGGGATGTCATCCCCGTGCCATCCAACTGGGAGATGCTCGGCTACGACAAGCCCATCTATTGCAACGTGGAATACCCCCACTCCAACACCCCACCCTTCATCAAGGCTCGTCCGGGCTTCAACGACGGCGGTGCCAACTACGGCATCGACCCCGTGGGCTCCTATCTGCGCACGTTCACTCTGCCTGAGGGCTGGGAAAGCCGACGCACCATCCTCCACTTTGGCGGCATCTACTCTGCCGCACAGGTGTGGGTCAACGGCCACGAAGTGGGCTACACTCAAGGCGCCAACAACGATGCCGAATTCGACGTCACCAAGTATCTGCAAACCGGCACAAACACGCTGGCCGTGCAGGTGTGGCGTTGGAGCGACGGCTCCTATCTGGAGTGTCAGGATATGTTCCGCATGAGCGGCATCTATCGCGACGTCTATCTCTACAATGTGCCGCTGACCTATGTCAACGACCACTATGTGACCACCACTTTCAACTCCGACTATTCGCAAGCCACGGTCAACGTGGCCTTGACGCTCTCCGACCCCGACAAGACGATGAACTGCCGAGAGGTGACAGTGAAACTCTTCTCGCCCGAAGGCGTGGAATTGGACTCGAAGACGGTGCCCGTCACCGGTGACGGCTCCGCCGCCAACGCCACCTTCACCGTCGACAATCCCACACTCTGGAGCGCTGAAAAACCGCTGCTCTACACCCTGCGCGTGGTGCAATCCACCGGCAGCGGCAAGGAGGAGATGGCATTTGCCACGAAGGTGGGCCTGCGCGAGGTGAAAATCGACGGCTCGCTGCTCTACATCAACGGCCGCCGAGTGTTCCTCAAGGGCACCAACCGCCACGACACCTCCCCATTGCATGGCCGCGCCATCACCACCGATGAGATGCTGCGCGACATCCTGCTGATGAAGCGCAACAACGTGAACACGCTGCGCACCAGCCACTATCCCAACGACGCCAAGATGATGCAGATGGCCGACTACTACGGCATCTACGTCTGCGATGAGGCCGACTTGGAAGACCACGCCAACCAGAGCATCAGCGACAATCAGTCGTGGATTCCCGCTTTCGTTGACCGCATCGACCGCATGGTGTTGCGCGACCGCAACCACCCGGCCGTGATTTTCTGGAGCCTTGGCAATGAGTCGGGCAACGGCGAAAACTTCGGCCCATGCTACAATGCCGCCAAGGCACTGGATTCGCGCCCCGTGCACTACGAAGGCACCCGCTCCGCCGGCTCCTACGGTGGTGGCCGCTTCAGCGACTTCTATTCGAAGATGTATCCCGGCCAAGCGTGGATGCGCGAAAACACCAACAATCTCGACAAACCGATGTTCCTCTGCGAATATGCCCACGCAATGGGCAACGCCATCGGCAATCTTTCGGAATATTGGAAGGCCATCGAGGAGAGCAACTCCACCATCGGCGGCTGCATCTGGGACTGGGTTGACCAAGCCATCTACGACCCCGCGCTCATCCCCTCCGACACTCTGCGCATCACCACCGGCTACGACTATCCCGGCCCGCATCAGGGCAACTTCTGCTCCAACGGCATTCTGCCGCCCGACCGCTCCGAATCGGCCAAACTCGCCGAGGTGAAGGCCGCCCACCAGTGGGTGAAACTCGACTCCATCGAGGGCAACCGCGTTTGGCTACGCAACGCCTACGATTTCACCAATCTCAATGAATTTAACTTGGTCTACGACGTGATGTCCGACGGCAATGTGACGTCGTCACACACTCTGGCCATCCCCTCCACCGCCCCCGGCGAAACTGCCGAGCTGAAGTTGTCAATCCCCAAAGCCAAGAAGGGCACCGAGCAGGTGTTGACGCTCCACGTGGTGCGCCGCGAGGCCACTCGTGCCACCAACGCCGGCCACGAAGAAGCCACCTTCCAACGCATCCTCTCGGAGCGTGCTCCGCTGCCTGAGGTGAAGGCTTCCGGCACATTCCTGAGCCAGGATATGAACGGAATGAGCATCTTCGAATCAAGCAAGGTGCGCGCCGGATTCAATGCCAAGACCGGCGACCTGGTGATGCTCCGTCTCAACGGCGAAGATTTGATTGTGAAATCGCCCGAATTCGACAACCATCGCTGGATTGAAAACGACCGCTTCACAAACACCAACAACGGTCTGGATTCCATTGCCGTCTTCCGCGCACAAGCTTTCAAAGAGAAGGCAGTCTACACCGTCGTCCGCAAAGGCTCTATCGCCGACGAAACGATTGTCTACACCATCTATGCGCAAGGCATCGTGGATATGGACGTGACCATCACCCCCCATTCCGCCGACCTGCGCCGCGCCGGCATCAGCATGGGCATCAACCCCGCGCTGACCGCCGTAGACTACTACGCTCACGGCCCAAAGGAGAACAGCAACGACCGACTCGACGGTGCACCGCTGGGCCGCTATAGCGCCACTGTTGCCACCATGGGCGAAGCCTACGTGAAACCGCAGTCCACCGGCAACCGCGAAGGTCTGCGCGAGCTCAAGCTCACTAACCCGGAGAGCGGCTATAGCGTGACGTTCACCACCGAGGGCAACGTGAGCTTCACCGCCCTGCCCTGGACCGACGAAGATTTGATGAACGCCGACCACCAGTGGGAATTGACGCCGCGCCCCTACACCGTGCTCCATCTCGACGCAGCCGTGCGCGGCATCGGCAACGCCTCCTGCGGCTACGAC
Organism: uncultured Bacteroides sp.; assembly: GCA_964549975.1. GTDB lineage: Bacteria > Bacteroidota > Bacteroidia > Bacteroidales > Muribaculaceae > UBA3263. The sequence continues at coordinate 29,056 of CAZJWM010000001.1, forward strand.
GTGGGCACGCTCCCCGGCTACTGCGTCTCCAACGAGCCGCACCATTTCCGCGTCCGCATTCAGTAACCCCTGTCCGCATCACACCATCGCAGCGCCGAGCCGAGATTTCTCAGCCCGGCGCTTGCTTTAACTATATTTAACGCTGGGATATCGGGTTATTTGGAAAAATATGCGTAACTTGCACAATTCTAATGCACTAATTCTAATCTAACAAAGCTCTCTCTCCATGGAACAATTCAAAATACTCAAAGCCTCGAAATGGCTCTTGTCAATCGGCGGAGTGATCATGATTGTGGTGGCCGGAAGCCTGCTCTATTCCGCCGCAGCCCGCGAAATCTCGCTGCTCAACACGGCCGTGGTGTGTGTGGTCTATCTTTTGGTAGTCGACAACGTTTTCAAACCCTTAATCGACCATAGCATCGGCCGCGGGCATCAGACCAAAGCCATTGCCCATCGCTGGATCGGCGCCGGAGCATACACGCTGGCGGCCATCGGCGCAATGTTTATCTGCAACGCGCGCATCCCCGCCGTGGCGCTCCACCTGCAACTCATCGTCCAGGCAATATTGCTCACAATATTCCTCACCTACGCCGCCTACGAGCTGCGCAGTGAGGGCGTCGTCACCCCGCGCCAACGCTTGGAGCGCGAAATGGCCATGCGCCGCAGTGTGCAACTGCTCCGACGCAACGCCCACTCGCTGGTGGAAAGCATGTATGTGAACAACGTGCCGGGCGAAACTCGCCGCAGCGCCGAGCAGCTGCGCAACGAATTGCGCTTCATCACCCCCGGCACTCTTGCCGAAGATGCCGAAATTGAAAACACCATGTGTCAAATTTTCGACGACCTGGCCCATCGCGTGAGCAACTACGAAGCCAACGCCGGCTATATCACCCAACAACTCGACTTGGCCCACTCGCTGCTCAGCAAGCGCCACACCGCCGTATGAACTCCTTGCAGTTTTCTGGAGAAAAAGGCTTGAAAATTGGAGAAAAAGTTGTAACTTTGTCTTGATTTTTCAAACTAATGCAAACGTTTATGGACTTAAACAAAGCCTTACAGCTCGGACTGGACGGAACACCGCTGACGGTGGATCAGGCCATGGAGCTGATTGACACTCCTTTGAACGACCTCTGCGAAGTGGCCAACGCAATCCGCGAAAAGCATTGCGGCAACCGCGTGCACACATGCTCTATAGTCAACGCCCGCTCGGGTCGTTGCTCCGAAGACTGCAAATGGTGTGCGCAAAGCGCACACCACTCCACCGGAGTCAATGAATATGAATATATCGACGAAGCCGAAATGATGGCCGCCTATGCCGACAATGCCGCCCACGGCGTGCAACGTTTCTCGCTGGTGACCTCCGGCCGCAAAGTGCCAAAGGCCCACATGGGTCGTTTCTGCCAACTGCTGCGCAAAGCCGGCGAGCAAGGCAAGATGAGCCTCTGCGCCTCGATGGGTCTGCTCGACAGCGAACAGCTGCAACAGCTCTACGACGCCGGTGTGCGCCGCTATCACTGCAACTTGGAGACCTCGTCGGACTTCTTCCCCACCCTCTGCACCACCCACACCCACGAAGACAAAATCCGCACCATTCGCGCCGCTCGCGAAGTGGGCATGGAGGTCTGCACCGGTGGCATCATCGGCATGGGTGAAAACATGCGTCAACGCCTCACTCTCGCTGCCGAAGCGCGCGAGGCCGGCGCCCACTCCATCCCCGTGAACCTGCTCAACCCCATCAAGGGCACTCCGCTGCAGGATGCAGCTCCTCTGAGCGAAGAGGAGGTGATCCGCACCGTGGCACTGATGCGTTTGGTGGCCCCCAAGCCCACCATCTTCTTTGCCGGCGGCCGAGCGCAGCTTAGCGTCGATGCCGTGAAGCGCATGTTGCGCGGCGGCGTCAACGGTGCCCTCGTCGGCAATATGCTCACCACGGTGGGCAACGACATGGACGCCGACTTCAAAATGTTCAACGATTGTGGTTACACAAAATAAATAGAAATATCATGGCACGTACACCGATCCTTACTTCACTCATAGCTCACCAAGCCGAGCAAAATCCCAACGAGCCCGTGCTCCATCGGCTCACAAACGCCGAAGCCGGAGTGTGGTCGCCCATCACCCGCAGAGAATTCCACGAGTCGGTGATGCGAGTGGCCGTGGGCCTGATGCAACTCGGCGTGGGCGTGCAGCAGTGCATCGGTGTACTCTCTGAAAACCGCCCGGAGCTAATCATGACCGATTTCGCTGCGTGGCAAATTCGTGCCATCCCCGTGGGCATCTACTCCACGTCGTCGCCCGAACAGGTGGCGTTTATCGTGAAAGATGCCTCCATCACCACGCTCATCGTCGGTTCGCAGCGCCACTATCGCGTGGCCCGCGACCTGAATGTCCCCCACATCGTGGTGTTGGACCCGACTGTTGAGCGCGACACCGACGACCGCACATCCATCCTCTTCTCCGACCTCGGCAAGGGGATGGACCCTGCGGTGGTGGCCCCCATCACCGCCGAAGCCGACGTCGACGACATCGCCACTCTGGTCTACACCTCCGGCACCACCGGCGAGCCAAAGGGCGCAATCCTCTGTCACAGCAATTTCGACACGGCCATGACCATCCACCGCGGCCGACTCAATTTCCTCTCGTCGGCCGACTCGTCGCTCTGCTTCCTGCCGCTGAGCCACGTGTTTGAGAAGGCCTGGAGCTACTTCTGCATCTACATGGGAATGCAGGTCTACGTCAACCAAGACCCGCTGCGCGTGCAGCAGTCGCTGCGCGAAACCCACCCCACGTGCATGTGCTCTGTGCCCCGATTCTGGGAGAAGGTCTACGCCATTGTCAACCACAAAATCGAACAGATGAACCCGCTGAGCCGTGCTCTGTCGCATCGCGCTCTGAAGGTGGGCCATCGCCGCAACATCGACTATCGCCGCTTGGGCAAGAAAGTGCCCGCGCTGCTCGAATGGGAATATCAGCTCTTCGACCGTCTGATCTACACCAAGCTCAAACGCGTCATCGGCGTGGAGCGCGGCGTGCTCTTCCCCACGGCCGGCGCACCGATTGCGCAAGAGATTGTAGACTTCTGCCGTTCGGTGGACATCCGCATGGTGGGGGGCTACGGTCTGAGCGAAACCACCGCCACTGTGACCTGCTTCCCCGAAGTGGGCTACGAATTGGCCTCCGTGGGCACCGTGATGCCCGAGGTGAATATGCGCATCAACCCCGCCGACAACGAAATCCAGGTGAAGGGCGCCACTGTGATGAAAGGCTACTTCAATCGCCCCAAGGAGACCGCCGAAGCCTTCACCGAAGATGGCTGGTTCAAGACAGGCGACGCCGGCCGCATCGACGAAAACGGCTCGCTCTACATCACCGACCGTCTGAAAGACCTCTTCAAAACGTCTAACGGCAAATACGTGGCACCGCAAGCCATCGAAACACGCCTCTGCACCGACCCGCTGATTGAACAGGTGGCGGTGATTGGCGACAAGCGCAAATACGTGTCGGCACTGATTGTGCCCGACTATGCCTCCCTGCATCAATGGGCACAAACCGAGGGCATCGACTCCACCAACGAGGAATTGGCCAAAAATCCTCGCGTCATCGCCCTCATCACCGAGCGCGTCGAAGCGCTGCTGGCCGACTTTGCCGCCTACGAGCGCGTGAAATATTTCACTCTGCTCCCCAAGCCCTTCACCATGGCCGACGGCGAACTCACCAACACGCTGAAAATGCGCCGCAAGGTGGTGGCCGAGCGCTATGCCGACGCCATCAACGCAATGTATCCCAAGGACTAACAGCTCTGCGGGACACGTTTTTCACTCGATTTACACTAACCCTCCAACAATATCACACTAAATGAATCACAAGATTTCCCTTACCCTAATTAGCCTCACACTTTCTTCGGCAGCCGCTCTGGCCTCGACTAACGTACCGGAAATCACCGGACTGACATTCGAAGAATATCCCACCTCGGTGGCAGGCGTGAAAACCTACTGCGGCCATGGCGCCAACGGCGAATTTGCCGTGGTGGCCATCACAGACAAAGGCACAATGACCGGCACACTCTACGGCGCCGACTCCGTGACCTACGACCTGAGCCGCGATGCCTCCGGCAAAATCGTGCGCACCCCCGTCGCCTCCGACGGTCGCAAATGCGGTCTGGCCGACAATGCTGCCGACGAAGACTTCGCGGCAACAATCCGCCGCTCTGCCGCCGATGAGCCCTACGAATATCCCTCGGATAGCCACACCGTCATTTACGACGAAGACCTCAACCGCAACACCGGCTTGGTCTACGTCTACCGCACGGCAATCCCATTCACCTACAAGGTGTTTAACAACTCGGTAATATATAAAGACAAAGATAAGGTCTACGCCAAGTGGGCCGAATTGGAAGCCACGTTCAACTCCACTTTCGGTCGGCAGCTCTCCATCCGTCTGGAGGTGATTAAAGACGACCGACTCATCATCACCGACTCATCTAACACCTGGCCCGGCTCCACCGTGGCAAGCACCATCACCAATATTGGCACCTCATCCATTAACGACCTTATCGGCGAAGACGCCTACGATGTCGGCATCATCATCACCAACATCTCTTCCAGCGAAGCAGGCCTTTCTGTGATGCCCGGCGCCTACACCAAGTCGCAGCGCGGCAATGCCGTAGCCTTGTTGTCACCATCGACCATCTGCCACGAGTTGGGCCACCTGTTCGGCACCAACCACACCGGCACCACAGCCTCCAGCAGCTATCGCACAGAGCCCGATGCCGGCACTTCGATAATGGGCTACGGCTATACCCGCACGGAGTTTTCATTCGTGTCGGTCTACCGTATTCGCCACTGTCTGGCCATGAACTCTCACTATTCCGACTCCGGGCGCACTCAGCTGGTGAATAATCCCTCGCAAAACAGCGCCTACAACAATTTCCCCTACGCCATCGTCTCCGACAATCAGCCGCCGGTGATGGACAAGAGCCGACTGAAGCGTAGCTACAACCTGCCCAAAGGTTCGCTCTTCCAATTCGACATCAAAGCCACCGACCCCGACGGCGATGCGTTGACCTACAACGCCATCCAAGCCGACGTGCTCAATTCCTCACGCGGATTTACCTCCAATCCCAAAATCGCTTACCACGACCAATCGTCCAACCCCTGCGTGCGCTTCCAGCCCACATGGTCATATGGCTGGAGCAGCAAAACGTGGACTAAAGACGATTACACCGACGTGCGCGACCTCTCCACCGGCGCTTATCGCTTCTGGCTTGAAGTTAACGACGGTCGCGACGACGCCACCCACGCCGTGGGCTACGACGCGTATGAAACCGTGGTCAACATCGTGAGCGGCACCCCCTTTGAAATGACCGGCAGCTACGCCTCATCCTACACCACCGGCACTCGCGTGCCACTGACGTGGAATGTCGACACAGACGTGTTTGGCGAAGACAGCCGTGTGCGCATCATGCTCTCCGACGACTTTGGCGCCACATGGAAATACACCCTGCTCCCCGATGCCCCCAACAACGGTTCGGCCGAAGTGATTCTGCCGCAAATCTCCATCGGCAAAGTAATCTATGGCGACGAGTCAGACAACAAGCAAGTTAACGCAGGCTTGATTAAAGTGGAAGTGATCGACCACGTAGCCTATGCCGTAACCGCCATTGAGCCGGTTGACTCGTGGAACTATATGTCAGGCGGCTTCACGCTCTCAGCCTCGGCCATCACATTTAGCAACACTCCCGAGCGCTACGTGGAAATCTCCTCGCGCAAAGACCTGCCCGAAGTTGCCGACGTGAAAGCCTACAACGGCGCCACTGCCCTCGACGTGACCTACACCGAAACCGACCACGACAGCTACATCTCGCGCGTATGGCAAGCCACTTCCGGCAACACCACCTCCGCATTTGAGCAGATCATCGTCATCAACGACGCCAACATCGGCACCAGCGCCATCTCCGACCTGCAGCAGCGCCCCGCCAACGTCTCCGGCGAGACCTTCGACCTGCTTGGCCGACGCGTCAACGATGCCGCTTTGCGCCCCGGAATCTATGTCCGAGGTGGCAAACTCGTGACAATTTGAACACATTTGCGCAAATTAGCTTACATAGGTTTGCTAATTTGCGCAAATTTAAGTAATTTTGTCAATCGTTTCATCCCGACAATCATTTCATTCCAATTCTACATAACAGATGAACAAATTCACTAACCCGGAACGCCTCACGGCGCTGGCCACTGCACTCGCGGCAGTGACGCTTACTGTCAGCGCTGCCGTTCCCACGACGCTGCGGCGAGCTGCCGCGTCGGGCTCGTCGCCATCCGGCACCAAGTCGGAAGTATCCACTTCTTTTTATCTGCAACCGCACTCCGCTATTGTCGGCTCTCAGAAGTCTGCAAACGGTGTGCGTTTTTTTAATCCTAACCAAATCGTAGGAAGCAACACAGAGGAAGCGGCTCCGTCGCTCAACATTATGCGTGCCGCCGGCAACAATGCCACCATCTACGGCTACCGCGTGTGGACCAACACCGCCGACAAACTCCATCAATGGTGCCGCCTCAACTCCGACGGCTCAGTAGATGAGCCCTCATGGGCAGAGACCGCAACAAGCGATCTCAGTTATGAGTTGAACTATGGCTTCGTGAAAGATGACGTAATCTACGCCTCAACCTATACCTACGATGGCGAATACTACGACAGCGCAATTTTCAAATACGACCTATCCACCGGTAAACTCAAAAACAATATCATAGTTGGCACCGGCGATGGTGAAATCACCGATGTTGTGCCCTTCGTGGTTTACGACGCCAACAACGATATCTGCTATAGTTACTCCTACACCACCGACGGACAAAGCCTGAAGTGGGGCACACTTGACCTCCAAAGAGGCGGAATCACCATCCTCAACGAGAAAGTTAGCTGGAAGCCCGTGGCCATCGCCATCAACCCTGCCACCAGCGAAATCTTTGGTATCAACACCAACGGCACTTTCGGCAAAATCAACAAGTCAACCGGTGAAATCTCGCTGTTGCAATCCACCGGCGTAGCCCCCTACGCCACCTCGCAGGGCATGACCTACTCGCCCAACGACGGCGGCTTCGTGTGGACCGCAATCAGCAACACCACCTCCGACGGCACCAACCCCATCACACGCCGTGTGAGCATCGACCCCACCACGGGCGTTGTGACCGACAACACGGTGATCACCGATGGCTCCGCCTTCACATTCATCTATTGCCCGGACAAAGCCGCATCAGCTGAGTCCGCTCCCGCAGCCGCCACCATCAACGGCGTAAACTTCGAGAAGAATGCCCTCACCGGCAACGTGAACCTCACCATTCCTCTCAAAGGCGTTGACGGCAGCTCGCTCAGCGGCATCATCACGGTGAACGTCTACGTTGACGGTGCCACCACCCCCGTGGCCTCCACCGGCACCCCCGGCCAGACCATCGACGTGCCCATCACCGTGAGCGAAGGTTCGCACACCGTCACCGTAATACTCCTTTCCGGCACCGTTGAGGGCAACAGCACCTCCACAACATTCTACGCCGGCGACGACACCCCCTCGGCTCCCTCCAACGTGAAGCTCACCGAGAAGTCGCTCACATGGAGCGCCGTCACCACCGGCATCCACAACGGCTATGTTGACGCTTCGGCCGTGACCTACAACGTCTACCTCAACGGCACCAAAGCCAACTCTACCCCCATCAACGGCACCAGCTACACTGTGAACCTCACCTCCGACGACATCAAGGCCAACAAGGCAGAGGTGGAAGCCGTCTATGCAGGCAAAACCTCGGAGAAGAGTTCATCCAACACCTTCGTGGCCGGCGCTTACTCGCTGCCTATGTCGTTCCTCCCCACCGCCGCCGAAGTCAACCTCTTCACCATCGAAGACCGCAACGAGGACGGCCTCTACTGGGAATACTTCAAGGATGACAACCGCAGCATCGAAGGCGTGAAGTGTGACAACTCCGAAGACACTGACGTGCCCTCCGACGACTGGATGTTCCTCCCCCCGATGTATCTCGAACAGGGTCCCGGCGAATATCAGATTGACTGGGAAGTGCGCACCGGCAGCGTTTATCGCGGCGGCAGCTATGAAGTGATTGTCCGCAAGAAAGGCGCCGACGTCGAAGGCATCACACCGCTGATTGCCGAAGACTTCTACACCCTGTGGTATAAGGTGATGGACTTCACCGCCCGCTCAGTGAAGTTTGAAGTGTTGGAACCCGGCATCTACGAAGTGGGCTTCCACTGCACCAGTGCCTACAACACCTCTAATATTTATATCCGCAACATCGCCGTGGCCTCCACCGGTGTGATTCCCGAAGCTCCAGCTCGCGCCACCGACATCACCGCCAAGGCTGCAAGCTACGGCAAACTCAATGCCGACGTCACCCTGACGCTGCCCACCACCAACGTGTCGGGCGAGCCTCTTTCGGCCGAAAGCGTCACCGTCACCGTCAGCAGCTCCGTGGCTTCCAACAGCGCCACCGGCAAGCCCGGCGAAACCGTCACCGTCAACGTTGAAACCGTGCAGGGCACCAACACCCTGAGCGTGGTCACCTCCATCGGCACCCACAAGGGCATGGAAACCACCGTTGACGTCTACACCGGCGTTGACGTGCCCCAGCCCGTGGATATCACAAGCTACAAAGTCAGCGAAGACAACCTCTCAATCTACCTCGAATGGGAAACGTCCACCGAGGGCATGAACGGCGGCTTCGTTGATCCCGCATCCGTCACCTATCAGGTCACCTGGTATGACCTGAAGAACACCTTCTGGTGGGCCGAAACCGAAGCCACCTACACCGGCACCGACTACACCTACTACGCCAAGAAGCCCTCAATTCAGGCTGTTGAAACCGTGGGTGTGACCCCCTACAACTCCGCAGGTGTTCCCAAAGACGATGCCGGCAACAAGGCCGTTTCGATGGTTTACGCTGCCCTTGGTGCGCCCTACTCGCTCCCCATGGTTGAGAAATTCCCCGAAACCAACACCTTCACCCCCATCATCATCGACACCCCCAGCGATCGCTATCAAGGCGACTGGTATTACAACAACCCCTCGGCCATCGACCCCGAAGCTGCCGTCTCCGACAACTATTGCTACATCTCCGCAAGCAACGTTGACGACACCTACAGCCTGCTGCGTCTGCCCAAGTTCTCCACCGAAGGCAAGAACGATGTCTACATGAACTTCCGCTTCTACTTCGACCAGTGGATGCCGCAAGTAGACATCTGCGCACTGACCTACGACGGCAAAAACCAAGTGATCGGCACCATCACCAACGAGATGGGCAACGCTTGGCAGAACGTCACCGTGCAGCTCCCCGAAGACTACCTGGGCTACAAGTGGGTGGAAATCGACGTCCGTCCCTACTTCGCTTCGGCAGCACAAGTGCTCTTCTTCGACGGCTACAACTTCCGTGAACCCGTTGAAAACGACCTCGGCATCGAATATTTCACCGGCAACACCTCCTTCTACGCCTTCAACGAAGTGACCTACTCCGCTGAGATCGACAACTACGGCACCGACGCCGTGGCCATGCCCCAGCCCACCCTCACCCTGAAGGTCGGCGAAAACGTCACCACCATCGAAGCCAACGAAAAGCGCACCGGCGCCCTCGACCCCGGTGAAAGCGCCAAGTTCACCTTCACCGTCAACGCCAACACCGACTTCCTCGGCGACGGCACTCTGACGCTCAACGTCAACAGCGACGACGACTACATGGCCAACAACACCGAGACCATCAACGTGAGCATCAAGCAACTCGAAGCCTTCGTGGTCAACGACCTCACCGGCGCAGTTGACAAGGAGCAAAACGTGATTCTCTCGTGGAGCGCTCCCACCGTGCCCACCGGCTCTGAAGACTTCGAAGACCTCGACGCATTCTCCTACGACGACGTGCTGGGTCAATGGCTCAACATCGACGGCGACGGCTACACCATCTGGGGCTTTGAATCAACTTCATATCCCGGCATCGGTCTGGCCAAGGCTTGGCAGGTGATCGACAACAGCTACTTCGCCACCGACTATCAAGATCTCTTCCCCGCATCGAGCGGCACCAAGAGCATCATGGCCATCTGCCCCTATGCCGGCTATCCCGCCGACGACTGGTTGATCTCGCCCGAAGTGGAAGGCGGCAGCACCGTGACGTTCAACATCGCCGCCGTGGCCGTGGACTACACCCCCGAAAGCGTGGAAATCCTCGCCTCGTCAACCGGCCGCAACACCGAAGACTTCACCCTGGTTGAGGCCTTCACCGTCAATTCCGGCGACTATCAGAAGCGCACGTTCACTCTCCCCGCCGATGCTCGCTACTTTGCCATCCACTATGTCAGCGCCGACAAGTTTGGCGTCTTCATCGACGACATCGAATTCTCGCCGGTGGCTGCCTCGTGGAGCGTTGACGGCTACAACGTCTATCGCGACGGCCAAAAGATTGGCACCGCCACCGACGACGTGGAATACACCGACTCCAACGCTGCCTCCGGCACTCACGCCTACAACGTGGCCACCCTCGTCAACAAGGGCAACACCACCGAAGAGCAGCACCTCTCCAACACCGTCACCCTCACCCTCGATCGCGCTTCGCTGACCGATGCATCTCTTGCCGCCGGCTCTATCACCGGCTCTCGCGGTGCCATCATCATCAAGGGCTTCCGGGGCGAAAACTTCAGCGTCTTCGCTGCCGACGGTAAGACTCTCTCTGCCGGCAAGATCAACGGTGCACAAACCATCGTGCCCATGACCACCGGCGTCTACATGGTCAAAGTCGGCACGACTGTGGCCAAGATCATCGTGAAATAAACATTCCAACCAACCTATCCAACCATTTAGCACAACAATGAACCTTAGACAATCAGTGCTCTCGGCAGCACTCTTGCTAATGGGCGGAAGCACAATTCTCGCGGTCGACAATCCTGTCGACCGCGCTGTGCGCCCCGCGCCCCGCGCCTTGGCCACGGCCGTCGAAATCCCCGACTGGGCTCCCGGTCGACTGCTCGACTCCGGCAGCAAAGCCGCAGCGCAGCTCACCTCAGGCTTCACCCCGTTTGCATCATCCACCATTCGACGCATCTCCGACTCAGGCGCCACAGTTTCGGGCCTGCGCATCGGTGCCTCCACCGCCGCCGACTATCGCCTCGGCTGGTATGAAATCAACACCTCCAACGGCCAACAGACGCTGCTCTGGCCCACCGAACTGACCAACAAAGTGGGCTTCGTCAGAGACGGCATCTACTATGGCTTCTACTTCATGGAATTTTGGGGTAGCTACTATTCCAACTGGGCCGCCTACGACGTGGCCACCGGTGCCTACCTCAACGACCTCAAAGGCAACTATCTGGCCTACGACTACTCCACCTACGTGATCACATCCACCTACAATGCCTCCGAAGACATGGGCTGGATCTACACCTTCAACGGCGACAAATCCGGCATGGTGTTCCAAAAGGTTGAACCCACCACCATGGAAATGCAGCCTGTCAACGAAAACGTGGACATCACCAAAGCCGCCTTCGTTTGGGCCTACTATCCCAAAGATGGCAACGTCTACGGCATCACCTCCGGCGGCGACTTCGGTAAGGTCAACCCCAAAACCGGCGAAATCGACGACGCCATCGGCTCCACCGGCCTCTCAATCTCCACCTACTTGCAAGCCATGGTTTATTCGCCCATCGACCGCGCATTCATGGCTGAACTTATCCTCAAAACCGGCAGCTCCGTGTTGGCCTCAATCGACCCGCTCACCGGCGTGGCCACCCCCATCACCACCTACGAAAACTCCACGCAGTATGCCGTGCTGACATGCCCCGATGAGGTGCGCGACGACAACGCCCCGGGCGTGCCCACCTTCACCACCCTCAACTTCGACAAGGCATCTCTCGCCGGCTCCGGCTCCGCAACCTTCTCATCACTGACCTTCGGCGGCGCCAAGATGACAGGCACGGTGAGCTACACCGTCAACATCGACGACCAAGAAGCTGCCACCGGCTCCGGCAACCCCGGAGAGCAGGTGACTTTCAACCTCACCACCACCGAAGGCCTCCACGAATTCACCTTCATCCCATGGGTGAAATCGGGCAACTCCGTGCTCGAAGGCCCGTCGGTGACGTTGACAAAATATGTGGGCAACGACATCCCCTCAGCCCCGGCAAACGTGGCCTACGACGGCAACTCCGTGAAATGGGACGCCGTGACCACCGGCGCTAACGGTGGCTACATCGACGCCACGAAGGTGACCTACAACGTCTACATCAACGACGTGAAGCAAAACACCTCGCCGTTGACCGCCACCGAACTCGCCGTGACGATGCCCACCGGCGACATCGCCTACTACACCGCCACGGTTGAAGCCGTCTGCAACGGCAAGACCTCCGAAAAGGGCGCATCGGCCGCCACCAAACTCGGCGACGCCTTCGCTCTGCCTTTCACCATGACCCCCACCTCCGACGAAATTTCGCTCTGCACTCTGGTGAGCGGCACCGACGGCTCCACCTACTGGCGCGAAAGCACCGACTACAACTACGACAATCAGGTGGTGCTCTGCCACGTGGCCAACTCCTCCACGGCATCCGACGACTGGGTGTTCCTCCCCAAAATCAAATTTGACAACGCTGCTGCCACCTACGAGGTGACCCTTGAGATGCGCGCAGGCCTGTCAAGCTATCCTGAAAAGATGGAAGTGTGCATCGGCGACGCTCCCGAAGCATCCGCAATGAAGAAGATTGCTTCGGAAACGCTCACCAACAACACCTACAAAGACTTCACCTACTATTTCGAAGTTGACGCCGCAGGCGAAAAATACATCGGCATCCACTGCACATCGGCTGCCGGCATGTTCTATCTCTTCCTGCACAACGTGGCTGTGAAGCGCTCGGTCAAGACTCTCAACTGCCCGGCCGAGGTGACCAACCTCACCGCCACAGCCGGCGAAAAGGGCGCCCTCAAGGCCACTGTGGCCTTCAAGATGCCTATGTATAGCATTGGCGGCGAATCGCTCTACACATTCGACGGCAACGAGACTCTCACCGCCACAGTAACCAGCGGCACGGAGACCAAGACCGTGACCGGCACGCCCGGCTCGCGTCAATCCGTGGAAGTTGCCACCGCCCAAGGCGACAACACCATCACCGTCTACGCCACCAACACCACCGGCGACGGCGCCGAATCCACCGTTAGCGTCTACACCGGTCTGGCCCGTCCGGAAGCTGTGGCAGTCACAGCCGCCGCCAGCGACGACAACATGTCACTCATCCTCTCGTGGAAGACTCCCACCACAGGTGTGAACGGCGGCTACATCGACCCCACCGCCATCACATATAATGTGTGGATTGCCTCCGACAACAGCTGGCTCCCGCTCGACGAACTCGCAGCAGATGCCACCAGCTACACCTACACCCTGCCCGCCGGCACCGCTCAGCAATATGTACGCCTGGGCCTGACCGTGAGCAACGTGGCCGGCCAAAGCGAAGACCTCGCATTTGCCTCCGGCGTGATTGGCAAGCCCTACTCGCTGCCTATGGTTGAAACCTTCGCCAACAGCGCCCTGGCCTACGAGCCCATCGTCGCGCAAGCTCTCGACGAAAACTACGGCGGCGCTTGGGAATTTGAAGACCCCGCCTACATTGAAAGCGCAGCCGCCAATGCCACCGGCACCGCTCTGATTGGCTACACCAACAGCGTGAACACCTACGCTCGCACCGCCCTGCCCAAGTTCTCCACCAAGGATGTGGACAAGGCCGACGTGACTGTGGAATTCTACATCGCCGACATCATGCCTCAGGTTGACGTGCTCATCTGCGGCAACTCCGGCGACGAACAGGTGATTGGCACGGTGACCAACTCCGGCGAAACCGGCTGGCGCACATTCACGTTTGCCATCCCCGACAGCTATATCGGTCGCGATTGGTGTTACGTGGCTCTGCGTGCCAAGTTTGAAAACGACCCCTATAAGTATGCAATGCTCGGCAGCTACACCGTGAAGCGCACCGTGGCTCAAGACTTTGGCCTGACCAAAATCAGCGGCTACTCCGACGTGACCATCGGCCGAGAATACACCTACAAGGCTCTGCTGCGAAACCTCGGCTACGAAACCGTGGCTATGCCGCAACTCAATGCCACATTCTACAGCGAAAACGGCCGCCGATTCACCCTGCCCGTTGAACTCAGCTCTGCCGTTGGCTCCTCAATTGCCGCCAACGAAGAGGTTACCGCCACAATCACCTTCGAGCCCAACGTTGAGATGGTGGGCGAAGGCGTGCTCACCGTCAACTTCAACCTCGACGACCTCGACGCGTCGAACAACACTCTGAGCAAGGACATCGTGGTGAACCGCGACTCCGAACCGCTGGTCACCGACCTCAGCGCCATCTACAATGCCGATGCCGCTACGGTTGACCTGGAGTGGAGCGAACCCTCGCTGAGCCTGGAAGTGGAGACCTGCGAAGACCTCGATGCAAGCTCCTATGCCGAAACCCTTGGCGTATGGAAAAACGTCGACCTCGACAAGGAGATCACCTACGGCACCAAGGCCTTCACCATGACCGGCATGTATGCGCCCAAGGCATGGCAGGTGTTCAGCATCACCGAGACCTCCGACGCCGGCTCCGACTTCATGCCTCACAGCGGCGACCAGATGCTCATAGCGTGGAGCGCTCAGACAAGCTCCGGCGACGTTGCCTCCGACGACTGGCTGATTTCGCCCGAAGTGCAAGGCGGCAGCGTCGTGCAGTTCTACATGAACATCGTCAACGCTAAATACACTCCCGAAGTGATTGAAGTGCGTGCTTCCTCCACCGGCAACAACCCCGAGGACTTCACCACCACGGTGGCCACCTTCAGCAAAACCGACCGCGAATGGCAGCTCTGCACCGCCACCCTTCCCAAGGATGCAAAATACTTTGCAATCCACCACGTGAGTCTCGACAAGTTTGCCGTGCAGATCGACGACATAGCCTACGCTCCGCTTTCGATGGGAGTGTCAATCCAGGGCTACAACGTCTACGACAACGGCGAGAAGATTGCCACAGTGAGCGACTGCGCTCACCACATCACCGGCATCGAACCGGAGAGCACTCACGCCTACAATGTCACCACCGTGGTGAAACTCGCCAACGGCAATGTCATTGAATATGGATTCTCCAACACTGCCTATGTGGGCTACTCGGCTCTGAACGAGATACCCGTGGAGAGCAACGGCACGGTGCGCATCTACGACCTGCAAGGTCGCCGCATCGACGGCCGCAGCTCGGGCTCCGGCGTCTACATCATCAACGGCACCAAGACCCGCGCCAAGCTCTAAAGCGAACATCCTCCCCCGACTAACTTAAAGGGCGCCTCTGCATCACGCAGAGGCGCCCTTTCCTAACTTAATTATTTAATGACAAGTGCTTTTTCTTAGAAAATTGGTTGCAGATTAATCGCGACGGAAGATGTCGCGGGTGTAGACCTTATCGCTCACGTCGTCGAGACACGCATCATAGCGGTTTGCAATGATGGCTTGCGATTGGGCCTTGAATTCGTTGAGGTCGTTGACCACACGGCTGCCAAAGAATGTGGAGCCGTCTTCGAGCGTGGGCTCATAGATGATCACTTCGGCGCCTTTGGCCTTGATGCGCTTCATCACGCCCTGGATTGACGACTGGCGGAAGTTATCGCTGTTGGCCTTCATGGTCAAACGGTAGACGCCCACCACGCAGCGGTGTTCCTCCTGCGGATTGAAGTCGCCGCGGTTATAGTAGTCGTAATATCCGGCTTTGTTCAACACGCGGTCGGCAATGAAGTCTTTGCGGGTGCGATTGCTCTCCACAATGGCCTCAATGAGGTTTTCGGGCACGTCGGCATAGTTGGCAAGGAGCTGCTTGGTGTCTTTGGGCAGGCAGTAGCCGCCGTAGCCAAACGAGGGGTTATTGTAGTGCATGCCGATGCGGGGATCCAGCGACACGCCCCGGATGATATCCTGAGTGTTGAGGCCCTTCATCTCGGCGTAGGTGTCGAGTTCGTTGAAGTAGCTCACGCGCAGGGCCAGATAGGTGTTGGCAAAGAGTTTCACTGCCTCGGCCTCGGTCAGGCCCATGAAGAGAGTGTCGATATTCTCCTTGATGGCGCCCTCTTGGAGCAACTGTGCAAAGGTGCGGGCAGCGCGGTCGAGGCGCTCGTCGCCCTCGGGACGGCCCACGATGATGCGGCTGGGATAGAGATTGTCGTAGAGCGCTTTGCTCTCGCGGAGAAATTCCGGCGAGAAGATGATATTTTCCGTGTTGAATTTCTTGCGCACGCTCTCTGTGTAGCCCACTGGGATGGTGCTTTTAATCACCATAATGGCATCGGGGTTGACCGACATCACCAGCTCAATCACC
Organism: uncultured Bacteroides sp.; assembly: GCA_964549975.1. GTDB lineage: Bacteria > Bacteroidota > Bacteroidia > Bacteroidales > Muribaculaceae > UBA3263. Next base: position 45,418 of record CAZJWM010000001.1, read on the forward strand.
TCTTCCACGTGGCTCGTGTCGAAATAGTTCTTCACGGGGTCGTAGTTTGTCGGGGCGGCAATCACCACGTATTGAGCGTGGCGATAGGCCTCGGCGCCGTCGAGGGTGGCGCAGAGATTGAGTTGCTTTTCGGCAAGATATTTTTCGATATATTCGTCTTGGATAGGCGATTGGCGCTTGTTGATGAGGTCAACCTTTGCGGGGATGACGTCAACAGCGGTCACTTCATGATGCTGTGCAAGAAGGGTGGCTATGGAAAGCCCTACATAACCGGTGCCGGCTACTGCAATTTTCATTCTTTTACGTCGTAGATTTCGTAGGGTGAATTTTTGGATTTGAATTCCGGCACTGTGGCCTTCATCAGGCGCACCATGTCGGGCACGTCAACGTTGTCGGCGAAGCTGCGCAGACCGTCCACCACGTTGCAAGCTTCGGCATAGTCGTAGTTGCGCACCTTTGCGATGAAGATGCTGGAGTGGTCGGTGGGGATGGTGTTCTCCTTGGTGGCGAGCACCTCTTCGTAGAGTTTTTCGCCGGGACGCAGACCGGTGTATTTGATTTCGATGTCTTCGCCGAGTTTCAGTCCGGCGAGTTTCACCATCTGTTCGGCCAGATAGGCAATCTTGATGGGTTTGCCCATGTCGAACACGCATATTTCGTTGCCGTTGGAGATTGTGGCCGCTTCCATCACCAGGCGGCAGGCCTCGGGGATGGACATGAAATAGCGCACAATGTCGGGGTGAGTCACTGTGATGGGGCCGCCTGCGGCAATCTGTGCATTGAAGTGAGGTATCACGGAGCCGTTGGAGCCGAGCACGTTGCCGAAGCGGGTGGTCACATATTTTGTGGAGCCTTTGATTTTGCCTTCGGCCACGGCCAAACCGAGCGACTGCACGTAGATTTCGGCCAGACGCTTGGTGCAACCCATGATGTTGGTGGGGTTAACGGCCTTGTCTGTGGAGATCATCACCATCTTTTCAACACCGTATTCCAGACATTTATCGGCCACGTTGCGCGAACCAAACACGTTGACCAACACGGCCTCGCAGGGGTTGTCTTCCATCATGGGCACGTGCTTATAGGCAGCGGCGTGGAACACCACCTGCGGCTGATATTCGCGGAAGATGTAGTCCAAGCGCGTCTGTTGGCGCACATCGCCAATCACGGGCACAAAGTCCAAGCTGGGGAATTTCTCCTGAAATTCGAGCTTCACGTTGTGGAGCGGGGTCTCGGCGTTGTCCATCATCACGAGTTTGCGGATGCCGAAGGTGGCCAACTGGCGGCAGAGCTCCGAACCGATGGAGCCGGCGGCGCCGGTCACCAGGATGGTTTTGCCCTTGAAGTTGGCAATGATTTCGTCCATGGAAATCTTGATTTCCGGACGGCCAAGCAGGTCTTCTATCTTGATTTTGCGGATGGCGCGGTCGGGCAATTGGCCGTCGACGAGGCGGTCGATTGTGGGCGCGATATACATCTCGCAGTTGGCGTTGTTGCAATAGGTCATCAGGCGTTCGCGCTCCTTCTTGGTGTCGGAGGTGCGGGCAAAGAGCACTGCGCTGGCGCCGGAGCGCTGCAGGGCATTGCTCACGTCGATGTTGTCGGCAAAGGAATAGATGCGGAGGCCGCAAATCTTGTGGTCCGACATTTTGCGGTCGTCGGTGATGAAGCCGCGCACTGAGTAGTGGGGCGACTTCTGCAGGCGTGATACCAGGGCCACCGATTTGTCGTCGGTGCCATACACGAGCACGCACTTGCGATGGGAGTTCTCGTTAATGGTGCGAACCACCAGGTCGTAGCCCAACACCAAGGCCACTCTCACCAACACGAGCAGGGAGATGGTGACGGGCAGGTCGGCAATCACCATGCCGGAGAGCATCGTCAAGCTGCGGCCGTCGGAGTTGAAGAGCAGCAGGAAAATCAGCAGCAGAATCTCCTTACCGAAACCGGTGCAGGCCAGCGGCAGGAGTTCCTTCAGAGTGGCATAACGAATCACAGAGCGATAGGAGCGCGACCACACCACCATGATTAAGCTGCAAATCAGCGAGCCGGTAAACCACTCGCAGATGAATCCGCCGCCGAAGGGGATTTGCGGCAACACCAAATTGATAATAAACAATGTAATCGCCGAAGCAATAAACGCAGTGAAGACGTCGAGAGCAAACACCAAACGCGTCCTAACGTAGGTGGTCAGGCTTCGATTGTGGGCAAATCTCTTGACGAACTTCTTTAACATTCTTTCAAACATAAGGCTAATGTGTAAACGGCGCCGGCCACGGTGGACGACGTAACTACGTTATTAATTGTATGTAACGAGACTCTTGTCATTGTAGATTCCAAAAAGCACACAAATCGGTCACCAAGGTCACAAAGCGGCAGTCTTTCACCAGCCACGCCAAAAGAGCCAAGTCCAAGGAGATTGGCCAAACGCACTGATAATATGTTGTTTGACTTGGCAAACATTCTATAACTGCACACTTTTTTCTGTAAGTTTACGACCCGAAGGGACTACTTTTGCAGTAACCTAAGCGTCGGTTTCTTTACGTTGTATAGGTAACCTTTTGATATGCCACAAAGGTAAACATTTTTTTTCAAACCACAATTAAATTTCATACCAAAATGAACGTTTCGACAACAATTTTCCAATTTGATGCAACTTTTCTTCACATTCTGTCGGATTCCTCCAACCTTTCGCACCAAATTTCCACTGATAGCCAACCATCAACAAGCGTTTCGCAAATTTCAACTCTTTTCGCTTGTAACTTTAAGGAAAAAACCGTAATTTTGTGGTCTATAAACATGACGTCATGGGAAAAATCATTGCCATAGCAAACCAAAAAGGCGGTGTGGGTAAGACCACTACCACCATCAACTTGGCAGCTTCACTTGCCACCGAGGGTAAGAAAGTGCTGATTGTCGACGCCGACCCACAGGCCAACGCCACTTCGGGTTACGGCATCGACGTGCGCAACTTGTCGTCGTCGATCTACGAATGTCTGGTTGACGAATACCCCGTGGCAGGATCGCAAGTGGCGACCTGCATCGACGGCTTGGACCTCATTGGCTCACGCATCGACCTGGCCGGCGCCGAACTGGAGCTTGTCAACAAACCCGAAAGAGAATCCGTGATGAAACGCGCACTCCAATCGGTGAAAGACACATACGACTACGTGCTCATCGACTGCTCCCCCTCGCTGGGACTTATCACCGTCAACGCCCTCACCGCCGCCGACTCCGTGATCATCCCCGTGCAGGCGGAATATTTCGCACTCGAGGGCATCAGCAAACTGCTCAACACCATTCGCATCATCAAGTCGAAACTCAACCCCGCGCTCGAGATTGAGGGCTTCTTGCTCACCATGTATGACGCACGTCTTCGCCTTGCCAATCAAATCTACGAAGAGCTGAAAGGCCACTTCGGCGACATGGTGTTCGACTCCGTGATTCCGCGCAACATCCGTCTGAGCGAAGCTCCGAGCCACGGCATACCGGCCATTGTCTACGATGCCACATCGCGCGGCGCCACAAGCCATCAGCAGCTCGCCCGCGAGATCATTCGCAAGCATCGCTCATCGGCCTCTCACGCGCACGCACACGCAAATCCTTAAATCTCACTTTTCGTTAACATCTAAAGCCAATTCAACATTATGTCAATCAAGCGCAATGCATTGGGTAGAGGTCTGGACTCGCTCATACCGATGGACGACACCCCCGCTTCAGGCTCGTCGGCCATCAACGACATCCCTCTGGATCAAATCCAGCCCAACCCCGACCAACCGCGTACCACCTTCGACGAGGAAGCCCTCGCCGAACTCGCCTCGTCGATACGCGAACTGGGCATCATCCAGCCTCTGTCGCTCCGCAAACTCGGCCCGTCGAGCTATCAAATCATAGCCGGCGAACGCCGCTTCCGCGCAGCCAAAATGGCCGGGCTCACATCCGTGCCCGCCTACATACGCACGGCCCGCGACTCGGAGCTCACCGAGATGGCCCTTATCGAAAATATTCAGCGCGAAGACCTCAACGCCATCGAAATTGCGTTGACCTTCCGCAAACTCATTGAACAATATTCACTCACACAGGAACGCCTGAGCGAACGCATCGGCAAGAAACGCGCCACCATCGCCAACTTCCTGCGCCTGCTGCGCCTGCCCGCAGAAGTGCAGCTGGGCCTGCGCGACAAACGCCTCGACATGGGTCACGCCCGCGCGCTGCTCACCATCGAAAACCCCAAACTGCAACTTCGCCTCTACAGCGAAATCCTCAAACAGGGGCTGACGGTGCGCCGCGTCGAAGAGTTGGCCAAGAAATATCGCGACATGACCCCCGAAGAACTCGAGGGCAACAAAAAGCCGAAGCAAAACGCCGCCGGCGGCGAATTCGACATTCTGCGCCGCCACCTCTCCGCCGCCTTCCACACCACGGTGCAGTTTAGCTGCGCCAAAGATGGCCGCGGCAAAATCTCATTCCCGTTCCGCAACGAGCAAGAGCTCGAAAAACTCATAGCACTGTTTGACACTATCAAAGAGAAATAAATCACTTCTGTGCTCAGCATTGCTGGCCCTGATGTGTGCCGCTCCCGCCCGCGCGCAGGAACCGACAGACACATTGGAGGCCGCTATCGCTGCGCCCATAGAGGTGGATTCGGCATTTCTCGTCACCGACACCACCACGGTGGCGCTGCCCGTGGCAGCCGAAGCCGTGCGCGTGTTCAACCCCGACCCCACCCGCGCCGTGTGGCTCTCGGCCCTATGCCCGGGGTTGGGTCAACTCTACAATCGCCGCTACTGGAAACTGCCCATTGTGGTGGGCGCATACATGGGCTTGGCCTACGCCACATCGTGGAACAACACCATGCTCAAGGACTACACCAAAGCCTATCGCGACTTGGTGGACTCCGACCCCGACACCAAAAGCTACATGGACTTCTTCCCGTCGACCACCGACGAGTCGAGTCTCGATGCCTCCTGGCTCAAAAGCATTTTCAGTTCGCGCAGAAACTATTTTCGCCGCAATCGCGACCTCTGCATCATATCGATGGTGGGCGTGTATCTGCTGGCGATTGTCGACGCCTACGTCGACGCATCATTGGCCCACTTCGACATCTCTCCCGACCTGACTGTGGACTGGGCGCCCATGGTGATCCCATCCGACCTGCGCACCTCCCGACCGTCGTTGGGCGTGCAATGGGCGCTAACCTTCTAACCGACATTCATTACTCACCCTATCCTCTTCGACAATATAAGCATGTTTCGAAAACTTACAATATTCGCCACTATAGCCTTGAGCGGTTTCTCGGCGGCACAGGCACGCAGCGTGCTCGATGTGCACCACGAGATCACCGACACGGCAATCGTCTTCCCCGAAAGCGTGCAAACAGACGTGCACCGCATGCAACAAAACTGGTATCTGCGCAACTTCACCGACCTGAGCTCACCGCTTAGCAACGTCCCCACGGTGAGCGACGCCGTGATGGCCAAGCGACTGATGCAACTCCCCACCACCATCGACATGCCCTTCAACTCGGTGGTGCGTTCCCACATCGACCTCTACGTGAATCGCCGCCGCCAGCTGGTGGAGACGATGCTCGGCATGAGCCTCTATTATATGCCCATCTTCGAGGAAGCTCTCGAACGCGAAGGCCTCCCCTTGGAGCTGCGCTATCTGCCCGTGATCGAATCGGCGCTGAACCCCGACGCGGTGAGCCGCGCCGGCGCCACCGGCCTCTGGCAATTCATGCTCCAAACGGCCAAAGGTCTGGGCATGGAAATCAGCACTCTGGTTGACGAACGCCGCGACCCGCTGGTGTCGTCGCAGATGGCCGCAAAATATCTGAAACAGCTCTACGAAATCTACCACAACTGGAGTTTGGCCATAGCCGCCTACAACTGCGGCCCCGGCAACATCAACAAGGCGCTGCTGCGCGCAGGAGCCTCCGAGAAAAATCCTAAAGATTTCTGGGATATCTACTATTATCTGCCGCAGGAAACCCGCGGCTACTTCCCCGGATTCATCGCCGCAACCTACGCGATGAACTATTACGACAAACATGGCATCAGCCCCGCGCTGGCGCGTCGTCCCATACTCACCGACACCGTCCACGTGCACAATCGTCTGGACTTCAACAGCATCTCGTCGGTCATCGACGTGCCCATCGAGGAGCTGCGCACCCTCAACCCGCAATATCGCCAAGACGTGATTCCCGGCGACATCAAGCCCTACGCGCTGCGTCTGCCCTCGCATCAAATCTACTCCTACCTGATGAGCGAAGACACCATCGTGGCCCGCTCTCTGGCTGCATCGCCCCGCCGTCTGACCGCCGAAATCGGTGGCCCGGCAACGGCTGACGCCGGCGGCGACGACGGCACCGTCACGGAGACGCGCACCGTGGAGAGCGTGAAGTGGCACACGGTGAAACGCGGCGAAACTCTCGCACAAATTGCTCGCAAATATGGCGTCAGCGTCAACGAGATGAAGCGCTGGAACTCGCTGAAGTCCACCAAGGTGCGTCGCAATCAGAAACTGAAGATTGTCACCACCCAACGCGTCACCGTCAGCAAGCCCAAGGCCGCGGCTCCCAAGAACGCCCCCGACACCTCATCGGCCGTAGCCGTCTGTCCGCCTGACGCCGGCGACACCGCTGCAACCGTCCCGGCCAAACCTCAAGCCAAGGAGCAGCCCAAGGAACAAGCCAAAGAGCAGCCCAAGACCAAGGAGAAAAAGGCCAAAGAGGAAACCAAAAAGAAGGAGCCTGCCACCAAGTCATACACCGTGCGCAAAGGCGACACCCTCTGGAAAATTTCGCAAGCCAACGGCACAACCGTCGACGAACTCATCAAGCTCAACAAGCTGAAAAAGGGCGCCGACATCAAGGTGGGTCAAACCATCCAAGTGCCCCGCAAAAAGTAATATCAACAACCCTTAAACCATAACTTTTCAACGTATGAAAAAGACTATTTCTCGCCTCGTGCTCGCAATAGCACTGGCCGTCGGCACCGTAGCTCCCGCTGCTGCCAAAATCGTGTCGTTCGGCCCGAAGGTCGGCGTGGCAATCAACAAGTTCTCAATCAGCCAGGATGCCTTCAGCGCCGACAATCGCGTGGGCTTCACCGGTGGTCTCACTGCCGACATCACCCTGCCCGTCGTTGGTCTGGGCTTCGACGTATCGGCCATGTACGTGCGCCGCTCGGCCGACATTCTCGAAGAAGTTGAAGGCAGCACCGACCCCATATCCAAGACCGTGCACAACGACTTCATCGACGTGCCCGTCCACGTGAAATGGAAATTCGGTCTGCCCATCATCGGCAACGCCGTAACCCCCTACATCTTCACCGGCCCCGACTTCGCATTCCGTGCCGGCAAATCCACAGTCGACGACATCAAGTCGAAGACCACCGACGTGAGCTGGGACTTCGGCGTAGGCGTGCAGCTGATGAACCACGTGCAAATCGGTGCCAGCTATGGACTGGGCCTCACCAAAGCCATCAAGACCGTGAGCTCCGACAACAACCTCACATCCTTCGAAGGCCGCACCAACTGCTGGACCATCACCGCTGCCTACCTCTTCTAAGCTCTGACTCAACCATCTTCAGCACAGCCCCGAGCGCTCGCGCCCGGGGCTTTCATTTTCCTCACGCGCGCACGCGAAGTTTTCAAATATTTTTCGTAACTTTGCGTTGCTATGAACCTTAAGTTATCACTCCTTTCAGCAGCAATGCTCGGCATGAGCGTCTCCGCAGCGGAGGCCGCCACGCCGTCGGAATTGGTGTGCCCGTTTGTTGGCACCACCAACTTCGGAGCCACCAATCCGGGCGCCGTACTGCCGTGGGGCATGATGTCGGTGAGCCCGTTCAACGTCACCGGCTCCTCCATGAATCGCTACGACAAAGACGCCCGCTGGTGGTCCACACCCTTTGAGTTTACCAACAGTTATTTCACGGGCTTCTCCCACGTGAACCTCAGCGGCGTGGGGTGCCCCGAAGGTGCAGCCATCATCACCACGGCCACCTCCGGCGACTTCGACCCCGACTATCACAACTACGGCTCGCGCTACGCCTCGCAAGTGGCCCGTCCCGGCTACTATGGGCTGACGCTCACCGACCAAAAGATTCAGGCCGCAGCCACCGTGACGCAACGCACCTCGCGCGAAGCGTTCACCTTCACCGAAGGTGGCACCGGCAGCATCCTGCTGAACCTCGGCGTGGCCTTGAGCAACGAAGTGGGTGCCACAGTGCGCCGCGTCAGCGACACTGAAATCGAAGGTTCGCGCCTGTTAGGCACATTCTGCTACAACCCCGGGGCAGTGTTCCCCGTCTACTTCGTAGCGCGAGTGAGCCGCGTGCCCGCCGTGCAAGGCGCATGGAAGATGCAGCCCGCTCTGAGTGGCGTGGAAGCCGAATGGACACCCGACAACGGAAAATACAAACTCTACGACAACTACACTCGCACACTCTCCGGCGACGACATAGGCTATCGCTTCACCTACACCGACCTCCGGCCCGGCGAAACCATCGAGCTGAGCCTTGCCATCAGTTTCGTGTCAATCGAAAACGCCCGCGAAAACCTTCAGGCCGAACAACCCGAAGGCACCACCCTGACGCAAATAGCCGACGCAGCCACCTCGCTCTGGAATGACGAATTGGGCAAAGTGAGCGTCAGCGGCGGCAGCGAGGAGCAGCAGCGCGTGTTCTACACGGCGCTCTATCATTCGCTGATTCATCCGAGCGTCATCTCCGACGTGTGCGGCGAATATCCCGCAATGGAGAGCGGCGCCACCGCCCATTGCCACACGCCGCGCTATTCGGTGTTCTCGCTGTGGGACACCTATCGCTGCCTGCACCAGCTGCTCACACTGGTCTACCCCGACCGCCAACTCGACATGCTCCGCACCATGACGGCCATGGTCTCGGAATGGGGCTGGTTGCCCAAGTGGGAACTTTTTGGCCGCGAAACGTGGACCATGGAGGGCGACCCCGCCACGTGTGTGATCGTCGACTCATGGCGCAAAGGCCTGAAAGAGTTTGATATCGACATGGCCTACGAGGCGATGGTGAAATCCGCCACCACACGTGGCGCCGACAACCTGATGCGCCCCGACATCGACCCCTACGCCGCCAAAGGCTACATCCCCATGGGATATTATGCCGGCGACCTCAGCGGCGACAACTCCGTGAGCCATGCCTTGGAATATTACGTGGCCGATGCAGCCCTCGCCGCGTTGGCTCGCGAGCGCGGCGACGCCTCGCTGGCCGACACTCTGGAGCGCCGCAGCCACGGATGGCAACACTATTTCGACTACTCGCTCGGCTGCCTGCGTCCGCTCAATGCCGACGGCTCATTCCTCTCGCCCTTCGACCCCGCCGACGGCGCCAACTTCAGCAATGCCCCCGGATTTCACGAAGGGAGCGCGTGGAACTACAGTTTCGCCCTACCCCACGACGTCGACGCCATGATTGCCGCACACGGCGGCGCCGACACGTTCTGCCAACGCTTGCAAACGGTGTTCGACAGCGGACTCTACGACCCCGCTAACGAACCCGACATTGCCTACGCATATCTCTTCAACCGCGTGCCCGGACAGGAGTGGCGCACCTCCACCGAGGTTGACCGCATCCTGGCCCGCAACTACACCACCGCTCCCGACGGCATCCCCGGCAACGACGACTGCGGCACCATGAGTGCATGGGCCGTCTTGTCGATGCTCGGTCTCTATCCCGAGTGCCCCGGCACTCCCACCTACACCCTCACCGCCCCCACCTTCGACAACGCCACCGTCAAAACCGCCGGTGGCACGCTCACCATCACTGCCGAACGTCTCTCCCCCTCAGCCCGCCACATCAAAGAGGTGACACTCGACGGCCGCAAAATCGACGGATTCACCATCGATCACGCCGACATCACCAACGGCGACCACACACTGCACTTCACCCTGGAGGTGCGCCCCGTGGAGATGGTTGACCCGAAAATCGGCAGCGGCGACCATGGCCACGTGTTTGTGGGCGCAAACGTGCCCTTCGGCATGGTGATGCTCGGCCCGACATCCTTCCCGCAATCGTGGGACTGGTGTAGCGGCTACCACGACACCGACAGCACCCTCATCGGCTTCAGCCACACCCACCTGAGCGGCACCGGCATCGGCGACCTCTTCGACGTGACACTCCTGCCCGTCACCTCCGCCCCCAAAGCCTACACTCGCGAAGGTCTCACACGCCAAGCACTGCGCTCCACTGAGCAAGTGCGCCCCGGCTACTACGCCGTGGATATCGACAACGGCGTGAAAGCGCAAATGAGCGCCACGGCTCGCGTGGGCATCAGCCGATACACCTATCCCGACTCCGTGACCCGCCCTATGCTCGTGATCAACCTGGAGGATGGCGGCTGCTGGGATGCCGTGACCGAATCGTCGCTCCACCGCGACTCCGCCGGCCGTCTGCTTGGTCTGCGCCGCTCCAAAGGCTGGGCAAAGGATCAATACGTCTATTTTGCCATCGAATTTTCGCGCGCTCCCGCCTCTGTGGAAACTTGCGGCAAACACCACCATCTGCTGACGTGGGCCGACAACTCTGCGCCCATCACCGTGAAAGTGGGCATTTCGCCCAACAGCGAAGCCGCCGCAGTGGATAACCTGCAAGAAATCGCCGACTTCAACCTCGAGCGCGTAGCCGCCGAGGCCTACTCGCTCTGGGACAACGAACTGCAAAGCATCACCGTGGAGAGCGACAACGAAGCCGACCTGCGCACATTCTACACCGCGCTCTATCACAGCTACTTCTTCCCCGCCACATTCTCCGACCGCAGCTCCACCACCCCTGCCTACACCATCTACTCGCTTTGGGACACCTATCGCGCCGAGATGCCGCTGCTGAGCATCACCCAGCCTAAGCGCTATCCGCAGATGATTAACTCAATGCTCGACATCTTCGACCGCCAAGGCCGCCTGCCGGTGTGGCACCTCTGGGGCAACGAAACAGACTGCATGGTGGGCAACCCCGGCATCATCCCCGTGGCCGACGCCGTGGTGAAACACGTCGACGGCGTTGACACTCAACGCGCCCTGCGCGCAATGATTGCCACAGCCAACGACACCGCTCGCGGCGGCGGCCTGCGCCAACACTACGGCTACATCCCCAACGACCTCTTCAGCGAAGGCATTGCCTACGACATGGAATATGCCATTGCCGACGGCGCCATTGCCAACGCAGCCCGCACGATGGGCCGCACCGACGTGGCCGACGAGTTCACTCGCCGCAGCCACTCGTGGCGCAACTATTTCGACGCATCCACCGGTTTCGTGCGCGGCAAGATGGCCGACGGCTCGTGGCGCACGCCCTTCGACCCGAATTTCGCCTCCCACCGCGTGAACGACTATTGCGAGGGCAACGCCTGGCAATACACCTGGCTGGCTCCGCAAGACGTTGACGGCATCATCGCTGCCCACGGCTCGCGCGAAGCTGCCGTTGCTGCACTGGATTCGCTCTTCACCACCGACGCCGTCATCAGCGGCGAAGACGCTTCGCCCGACATCAGCGGCCTCATCGGCCAATATGCCCACGGCAACGAACCTGTTCACCACGTGATCTATCTCTACACGATGCTCGGCGCACCCGATCACGCCGCCGACCGAGTGCGTCAAACTCTCAACGAACTCTATTTCGACGCCCCGGCCGGACTGAGCGGCAATGAAGACGCCGGACAGATGTCGGCCTGGTATGTGCTCTCCTCGCTGGGATTCTACCAGCCCGAGCCCGCCGGCGGTCGCTATTGGTTTGGCTGGCCTAAATGGCGCAGTGCCTCGGTGAAGGTGCCGGGCGGAGAGATGCGCATCACCAAGGATGGCGACGGCGCCCACATCTTCTCTGTGGAACTCAACGGCACGCCGCTCAACCGCTTCTACATCACTCACGACGAACTGATGGCCGGCGGCACTCTCCGTTTCATCATGAAAGATTAGTTTTTACACATATATTACATATAGAAATATGAAATCGAAAGACGAACTCATCGACGACCTCCTCACTCTGGCCTTTGCCGAAGACGTGGGCGACGGCGATCACACCACTCTGAGCACCATCCCCGCTGACGAACGCGGCAAGCAGCGCCTCATCGTCAAAGACACTGGCATCTTGGCCGGAGTGGAAGTGGCCCGCAAGGTGTTCCATAAATTCGACCCCGATCTGAAGATGACGGTGTTTATCACCGACGGCACCCCCGTGAAACCGGGCGACGTGGCCTTTGAAGTGGAGGGCAAGGTGCAGTCGCTGCTGCAAACCGAGCGCATCATGCTCAACATCATGCAACGCATGAGCGGCATCGCCACCACCACCCACCGATATCAGCAGGAACTCGCCGGACTGAAAACCAAGGTGATCGACACCCGCAAGACCCAACCCGGCATGCGCGTGCTCGACAAGGAGGCCGTGGCCATCGGCGGCGGCGGCAACCACCGCATCGGCCTATTTGACATGATTCTGATTAAAGACAACCACGTGGACTTTGCCGGCGGAATACCGCAGGCCGTCAAAGCCGCCAAGGACTACTGCGCTCGCACGGGCCGCTCGCTGAAAATAGAGGTGGAGGTGCGCAATGAGCAGGAAATCGACCAGGCACTGGAAGCCGGAGTGGACCGCATCATGCTCGACAACTTCACCCCGGAGCGCACTCGCCCCGCCGTGGAGCATATTGCCGGACGTGCCGAAGTGGAATCTTCGGGCGGCATCACGCTGGAAACGCTTCGCGCTTACGGCGAATGTGGCGTGGACTTCATCTCCGTGGGCGCGCTGACCCACAGTGTGCGCGGCCTCGACATGAGCTTCAAAGCCTGCTAATCCGTCAAGAGATAACGCAACAAATTAGCCGCGTTCTCCCCATCACATCGGGTGAACGCGGCTAAACTATATCTTGGGCTATCAGATGAATAGCAGAATCAGCAGTTGGGCTATGACCACGCGGATGAACATGGTCAGCGGATAGACCGTGGCGTAGGCCACGGCGGGATTATCCGTCGTGGGCGAATTTTCGTTGGCATAAGGCAGGGCCATGGGGTTGGCCATGGCGCCGCAAAGCATACCGCAGGCCGAACCGAAGTCGAGCCGGCCCCAGCGCATTGAGGCCACAATCATCACCACCGACGGAATCAGCGTGATGGCAAAACCCAGACCAATCCAGAGCAATCCGTTGGCACACATCAGTGTCTCCACAAAGTGCTCGCCGGCACTCAATCCCAAGCAGGAGAGGAATAGCGACAGGCCTATGCCGCGGAGCATCAGGTTGGCGGAGCGCGTGGTGTAGGTCACCAGATGAAATTGCGGCCCGAAGCGGCCCATGAGGATGCCCACAATGATTGGGCCACCGGCCAAACCGAGCATCACCGGTGCCGACGTGCCGGGAATGTAGATGGGTATTGCGCCGACAACCAGTCCGAGCACCACTCCGATGAATATGGCGGCGAGGTTCGGCTCCTTGAGGTCGGCGGTGGTGTTGCCTAAGAGTTTGGCAACGTTTTCAATGGCGCGGGCTTCGCCCACCACGGTGAGGCGGTCTCCGAGTTGGAGAATCAGTCCGGGTGTGGCCAACAGGCGCACTCCGGCGCGGCTCACGCGCGAGATGTTGATGCCGTAGGAGTTGCGCAGGCGCAGCGACCCGAGGCGGCGGCCGTTGAATTCGGCGCGCGACACCACCACGTGTTTCGACACGAGTTTAGAGTCGATGGCGTCCCAGTCGATGTCTTCTTTGTTCCAGTCTTTCGACTCCTGTTCGCCGAAAATCATTGTCAGGGCGTCAACTTCGTCGTCGGTGGTGACCACAAGCAGGCGGTCGCCGGCGCGTAACACCGACTCCGATGATGGAATCGACACCTCGCCGTTGTGCCACAGGCGCGAAATCACAAATTGATGGTGCGACAGCTCCACCACATCTTTGATGCGGTGGTTAAACAGACCCGGATTCTGCACCTGATAAGCGGCCACAAAGGTGTGGTCGGCATCGGCGTCGCGTTCCACGGGCTGCAAATCCTTGTCGCGGGTGAAACATTTACGCACAATGGCCATGGCGATAATCACGCCCACCACGCCCAGAGGATAGGTCAGTGCGCAACTCAGAGCTGCGCCGGTGGAGGGTTCACCGAGTTGCTCCAGGGTTTGCTGAGCGGCGCCGAGGGCCGGGGTGTTGGTGGTGGCTCCGCAGAGCACGCCCACCATGTCGCCGATGTGGAGATTCAGCCCCAAGGTGAGCGCCACGGTCATCAGCGTGCCCAGCATCACTGTGGCCAGGCAGAGCATATTGAGTTTGACTCCGCCGGTGCGAAACGAGCTGAAGAAGCCGGGGCCTACCTTCAGGCCGAGTTCGTAGACAAAGAGCACCAAGCCGAAACTTTGTGCATAGTTGAGCATCTGCGGATCGATGTTCAGGCCGAGGTGTCCGGCAAGAATGCCGGTGAAAAACACGAAAGTCACACCCAGCGACACGCCCCAAAACTTGATTTTACCCAAACCAAGTCCCACGGCTATAATCAGCGAGAGCACAATCAGAGCCTGCAGTGGCGAGTGCTCCACCAGCAGAGTGTCAATCCAGTTCATATAATGCGTTTAGTGGAAGCGTGAAAAATATTGTTGCAGCACTTCGGAGGCTGCGGTGAATGAGCTTTGTTGGTTGGCAAGCACGGCGGCTTGCTTGAGTTGGAGGGTGGCGGCAATCTCGGGATTGCGATAGAAGTGGTTGCGCAGCTGTTCGTCGATGGTTTCGCGCATCCAATATTGGGCTTGCCGGCTGCGACGTTCTTCGAAATATCCGTTGCGCTCAACGTAGTCGAAGTAGCGGTCAATCATGTCCCACACTTCAGCAATGCCAATCTCGAAATAGCCGGAATAGGTCAACACTTCGGGCTTCCAGCCGGAGGCTGTGGGCGGGAAGAGCTGCAGGGCGCTGCGAAATTGGGCCTGGGCCAACTGTGCGCGGTTGATGTTGTCGCCGTCGGCTTTGTTGATGACAATGCCGTCGGCCATCTCCATGATGCCACGTTTGATGCCCTGGAGCTCGTCGCCGGTGCCGGCAAGTTGAATCAGCAGGAAGAAGTCCACCATGGAGTGAACGGCGGTTTCGCTCTGACCCACGCCCACGGTTTCGATGAAGATGTTGTCAAAACCGGCGGCTTCGCAGAGCACCACTGTTTCGCGGGTTTTGCGAGCCACGCCACCCAACGACCCGGCCGAGGGGCTGGGGCGGATGAAGGCGCCGGGATGGGTGCTGAGTTTCTCCATACGGGTTTTGTCGCCGAGGATGCTCCCCTTGGTGCGTTCACTGGAGGGGTCGATGGCGAGCACGGCGAGTTTGCCGCCGCGTTTGAGCACGTGAAGTCCGAAAACGTCGATGCTGGTCGACTTGCCGGCACCGGGCACGCCGGTGATGCCTATGCGGCGCGACTTGCCGGAATGGGGCAAGCAGCGGGCTATCACCTCCTGGGCCAGGGCCTGGTGTTCGGGGGTGAGGCTCTCCACGAGGGTGACGGCACGCGAGAGCATCGTCACGTTGCCGGCGAGAATGCCTTCCACCATCTCCGACACCGACGGCATCGGTTTGCGGCGCACTCGCGTGAGATATGGGTTGGTCACCGGCGGCTGAGCCACTCCGGAGTTGACGGTCAAGCCTTTATATTCGGCATCGTTTTCGGGATGATTCATTGCTTTATGGGGAGTTCTGCGGTGATGCGCACCACGGTGAGCGACTCTTCGGGGTCGTTGGAAATCACCGATATGCGCGCGTTGATGAAGTCGTTTTGGGCTTTCGAGGGGTCGAAGCTCACTGTGAGCGTGGCTTTCTTCCCCTTCTTGATTTTTGAGGCGGAGAGGTTGGTGGCGGTGACGGTGGGGTCGTCACACTGCACTCGGCGCACCTCCAGCGGGTCTTTGCCGTTGTTGGTGATGGTGAAGCTCACTTGGCAGGGCTCGGTGGGGTTGATGCTTCCGAGGTCGATTTTCTTGTTGTCAACGCTGATGGAGGGGGCGTTAAGGCGTTGGCCGGGGGTGAGCTGGCTGAAGTCTTCGCTCAGCAGGGTGAAGCATCCGAGGCTGTCGAGGAGCGTCGCGCCGTCGTTGAGGGCAAATTTGAAGTCGTTGATGCCCCAGTCGAGACCGGGTTTGAGGGTGTTGAGGGTGAAGGTGATGATGGTCTGTTCGCCGGGGGGCACGGCGGCAGGGCGAGCCTGGGCGGTGAGACACTCGGGCATGGCTGAGAATTGCGGCACGATGGTGTCGGCGCTGCGGTTGTAGGCCTCAATGAAGATGGTCTTCATTTTGCCGCGTTTCACGTCGCCGAAGTTCACTTGATCGTTGCGAAGCATAAGGGCACCGGCCTCATAGGGATAGCGCGAACGCAGAGTCTGCGTGGCGCCGATCACCACGCCTTCGATGGTGAGGGTGTGTTGGCGTGCGGGCTCCGCCGAGGTGGTCACGTAGATTTTCTTGTCGAAACGGCCGGGGCGACCGTTGGCATTGTAGGCCACGCTGACCACGGCGGTGTCGCCGGGGGCCACGTCGCCGGTGGGATATTCCGGGGTGGTGCATCCGCAGGTCACTCTGGCGTTGATGATGCGCAGAGGGGCGTCGCCGGTGTTCACCATGCGAAATTCGGTTGACACCTGCCCGAGGTCTTCGGAAAACACGCCGAAGTCGTGGCTCTTGGAGAGCCACTCCACGCTGCTTTGGGCCGAGGCTCCAAGGGCGCAGAGTGCCGAGGCGGCGAGAGTGAGCGAGAGTTTATTCATTGGCTGAGGGGATAATCACGCCTTTGATGGTGAGCACGGGTTTCCCGGCGCGACCGCGCACGTTGGTGCGCACGGTGATGCGTTTGTCAAATTCGCCGCGCTGACCTTTGGGGGAGAAACGTATGGTGATTTCGCCGCTCTTGCCGGGGGCAAGGGGCTTGGGGTCGAATTCGGGGACGGTGCAACCGCAGATGGCGCTGACGGTGACGATGGCCAGCGGAGCGTCGCCGGTGTTGGTGTAGGTGAATTTACATTCCACGGTGCCGCCGTCGGCTTTGATGGTGCCAAAGTCGTGGGTGGTGGTGGCGAAGGTGATGGCCGGAGCGCCTTCTTGGTTGGCCTGACGTTTAGCCAAGAGGGTTAGCGGCAGGAGCACGGCCACCAGTGTCAATATCAGTGATGCGAGTCTGTTCATTTGTGCGATGCGTTAAGCAGTTTGTTATATGTGTCGGGGAGGCTCACCACACGCAGAGCCTCGTTGTAGACGGGATTCTCCTTGTTGGCGATACGATAGTAGGCGGTCATTTCAAAGAGGTCGCGGCCCATGAGTCCGGCAAGCATTGCGGAGATGAGTTTCTTGGCTTCGGCCACTTCTTCGGCAGTTGCGCTGACGCCGTGTTTCTTGGCGTCTGCCACGAAGTCGGCATAGAATTTGTCGGTGACGCGAAATTTCTCCACAAAAGCGTCTTCAGTGGGATACGTGTTCTTGAGCTGACTGCGATTGGACTCCACGTAGGAGGCCACATATTGATTAATGAGATTTTTGGCTCGAACTTCGCGATAGAATTTGTTGACGCCGGTGGTGTCGAGGGGCACGAAGAGGTCGGGCATTATGCCGCCGCCACCGTAGACGGTGCGACCGAGGTTGAGCGTCTTATATGCGCGCGATTTGTCGAGTTTGATGGAGTCGATGCAGGTGAATTCGCCGTGCTTGTAGCGCAGGTCGAGGTCGTTGGCATAGTCTTCGGTGCTCCCTTTGGTGTAGGGTTTCTGGATGCAACGGCCCGAGGGGGTGTAGTAGCGGGCGGTGGTAAGGCGCATCATCGAGCCGTCGGGGAAGGGGATGGGGCGCTGCACAAGGCCTTTGCCGAAGGTGCGACGGCCCACCACCACGGCGCGGTCGTTGTCTTGCAGGGCGCCGGTGAGGATTTCGGAGGCGGAGGCGCTATATTCGTTGGTGAGCACCACAATTCGCGGCGAGGTCATGGGATAGCCGGAGGTGGAGCGGAAATATTTGACGGGCTGGTTGAGGCCTTCGGTGTAGACCACGGTGGAACCGGCCGGCAGGAAGCATGAGGCGAGGTCTACGGCCGATTGCAGGTAGCCGCCGCCATTGTCCTGAAGGTCAATCATGAGGTTGGTCATCCCCTGCTTTTGGAGCGAGGAGATGGCTTTGGAGAATTCTTTGGGGGTTTCGGCACCAAACGACGAGACTTTGATATATCCCACGCCGGGGGCGGCCATGTAGGCGGCGTCGACGGTGTAGAGGGGGATGTTGTCGCGGGTGACGCGGAAGTTGAGGGTGTCGGCCACGGAGCGGCGCACCACCTTCAGTCGGGCCACGGAACCTTTGGGGCCGCGCAGATGCTTTTGCACCACGGAGTTGGCCAGGCTCTTGCCGGTGAGCAGGGTGTCGTTGCAGGCCACGATGCGGTCGCCGGGGAGCACGCCCACTTTCTCGCAGGGGCCGTTGGCTATGGTTTGGATCACGTAGACGGTGTCGTTGAGAATCTGAAATTGGATGCCGATGCCGGAGAAGTTGCCGTTGAGGGGCTCGGTCAGGGCTTTGGTTTCGGCGGCGTTGGTGTAGGTGGAATGGGGGTCGAGGGTTTTGAGCATGGCCACGATGGCTTCTTGCACGATGGTGTCGGCGTTGACGTCGTCAACATAGTAGTTTTCGATGACGCTTTCGGCCATGAGCAGTTTGCGCGCGGGGTCGATGGTCTGTGCTGTTATGCCGGCAG
Organism: uncultured Bacteroides sp.; assembly: GCA_964549975.1. GTDB lineage: Bacteria > Bacteroidota > Bacteroidia > Bacteroidales > Muribaculaceae > UBA3263. Next base: position 64,135 of record CAZJWM010000001.1, read on the forward strand.
TCAGGCCCGCGGTGGCGAGCATGGCTGTGATGATTCTGTTTATCTTTTTCATTGTTGCTTGGGCAGAAATTGTTGGATGTCGTGGTGATGCGAGGCGAGGTCGCGCACCAGCGATGAGCTGACGTAGCTCAGTTCGGGAAGGGTGTAGAGCAACACTGTCTCCAGCCCGGAGATGCGGCGGTTGGCGTCGGCCATGGCGCGTTCATATTCAAAGTCCATGGCGGTGCGCACTCCGCGCAGCAGGTGGGTGCACCCCTCGGCGCGGGCGGCGTCGGCGGTGAGGCCGTCGTAGGTCACCACGCTCACTCGCGACTCGTGGGCGTAGACCGCGCGGATGCGTTCGAGCCGCTGTTGGGCGGTTTCGAATGGCGATTTCTGAGCGTTGAGCCCTATGCCTACGACCACGCGATCGAAGAGCTCCAGAGCGCGGTCCACCACCGACTGATGGCCAATGGTGAAGGGGTCGAAGGTGCCTGCGTAGAATCCGGAGCGCGTCATTGGATGTTGGTGTCGTCCTCCACAACGAGGTTTTCGATGATGAAGTTTTGGCGGTCGGGGGTGTTTTTGCCCATGT
>CAZJWM010000002.1:0-42376 GCA_964549975.1 uncultured Bacteroides sp.
CAATCATCTTGTTGAGGAAGTGGATGGTCTTGAGATCCTTGGGCGACATGATGTATTTGTTTTCCACGTTGAGTTCCTCGCCGGTGTCACGATCGCGCACGGTGTAGGAGCGACGACAAATCTGAGTGCAGGCACCACGATTTGCCGAGCTGTTCATTTCGTGCAGGCTCAAATAGCATTTGCCCGACACGGCCATGCAGAGTGCGCCGTGGCAGAACATCTCAATGCGCACCGGCTCACCGCCGGGGCCGAGAATCGGCTCGGAGAGGATGGTCTGATGAATGGCAGAGACTTGCTCCATAGAGAGCTCGCGGGCCAACACCACGGTTTCGGCCCACCGAGAATAGAAGCGCACTGCCGCGACGTTGGAGATATTTGCCTGAGTGGAGATATGCACAGCAATGCCGGCCTCTTCGCAAAGCTGAATAGCGGCAATGTCGGAGGCTATGATTGCGGAAATGCCTGCCGCAGCAGCCGCGAAGATAATCCGACGAGCCGTGGCGAGGTCTTCATCATAGAGAATGGTGTTGACCGTGAGATATGTTTTCACTTTGGAGGCGGCACACTCGGCGGCTATGGTCGAGAGGTCGTCGATGGTGAAATTGACTGCGGCACGCGAGCGCATATTCAGCCCTTGTATGCCAAAGTAAACAGCATTAGCGCCGGCATGAATGGCGGCGCGCAACGAATCCCATGAGCCCACGGGGGCCATGATTTCAAAATCTTCTCTTTGCATCTCAATTGTCAGTTTGAGTGGTGGTGTTCACACGGAATCCCACCACATTGATGTCGCCGCTGAGATTGTATTTCTTGCCGTCGGAGCCCGTGGCTTTTATGACATAGAAATAGACACCGGCAGGGGCAACCTTGCCGCCAATCTTGCCGTTCCAGCCCTGCGAGGGGTCGGTGAGGTGCGCCAGTTGGCGCCCGCGGCGGTCGAAGATGTGGCAGTCAAATTCTACGATTGACTTGTAGCTCACGCGCCACTCGTCGTTGGAGCCTTCGGTGGAACCGGGCGAGAATGCGTTGGGACATTGCAAATCCGATTCGCCGATAAACACTTCGTAGGTTTCGCTCTCATATTCGCAATCGCCCGAATCGTTGGCGCAGAGCAGGCGCACGTAGGTGGTGCCTTGTGTGCGGAAGTTGTAGGTAAACTCCAAGTCCGACGATTGCATGGTGATGAGATTAAATTCCGAGTCGGAACTCATTTGCCACTGATGGTAGACGGCAGCATCCGTCACGGCAGCGGTGAATTTAATCTCCACGGGGCCGGAACCGCCGAGCGTGGTTTCAACCGTCTGCTCGTTGTCCACTTCGCGAAGGGTTTGTTCGGCCGAAGTTTCGGCTTGGACTGCCACGGGTTGGTAAGACTCCGAGGTGAATGACTGCTCCTCGCCCCATGCTCGCTGAAAGCGGTCGCCCGAGAGGGTGAACGACGTTTCACACAGGTGAGGTGTGCAGTGAATAAGTTCATTGTTGAATCCCGACAAGCTCTCGGTGGTGGTGACTTCATCGTAGGCAAAGGTGTCGGAATTGAATTGCAGCGTTGAGTAGGTGAGCTTCAAGTCGCGGTCGAGGGTCTGCTGCACGCCGTTGATAGAGTAGAAGGGGATGGCCGCGCCTTGGCCGTCGACATTGAGCCAAGTGGTGCCGCAGTCGCTGTCGGGAGCGAGGGTCAAATCGGCCACCCAGAAGGGGTGTTTTGAATAGTCAACCACCCACACAAAACGGGTAACGTTTCCGGCCGTTATGATATATCCCATGTCGCCTTCGAGCTTGTCGAGGGTGCTAACCGTGCCGCTTTGTGTCGAGGGGACGGTTTCGGCATATCCGCCACCCAGAGCGCTGAAACGCTGCCACTCCACGCGAGTCGATGGTGAGTCAACGGTGTAGGTGGCGGTGACGCCCTCCACGTAGGGCAAGACGCACACGGAGTTCAACCCCGTGGAGGCCGCAGGGGTCTCCACTATTGCCGGGAGCAGAGCTCCGCTAAACTGCAACTGCGCCGAGGCCGTTGCAGCCAACAATAGGAAAAGCGACGAAAGTATGGTGGATTTGCTCGTCATATCGGATTAGCGACGACAAGCCCAAGCGCCCGGAAAACGTGTTGCAAAATCGGCAATCGCAGCCGCATTGCGCTGAGCCTCGGCAGCAGTGGCACCGGAGGCGGCATAGACGCGGAAGCGTTCGCCTGACTGAAGGATTTGCAGATTCACGTCGGGGTTTTGATTAACAAATTTCTGAGCCAATTCACGCGAAGGCAGCGAAGCCACCACCATCACAAAGCGGGGCGACGAGGCGGTCTCCACGGCAGGAGCCGGAGCCGGTTTTGCCGCAGGAGCGGGAGCGGGCTTAGCCTCCACAGGTTCGGGCTTGGCGTAGGTCTCCGGTTGGGGAATGGCTATGTTCAGCTCCAATCCGTCGGGAGTGGGGAGCGGGTCGGCAGTGACGGGACGCGGTGCGGTGAACACGGGAGCAACCAACGATGCGAAATGAGCTTGCTCAACGTTGATGGGTGTGCTCAATGCAAATCCCATAATCACGAGAATCACCACAGCAGCTGCCGTGCGGAGCCAACGGCGATGCAGGGGCAACGACACGATGCGACGCTGAGTGTTGTCGGCTTTCTTTGTGCCAATCTCAAGCGCGGGCTCGGCCTGCTTGGCCACAGGAGCGTAAAGCTTGGGCAACGACAGCTGGCGAGCTATTGCCGGGATGAAGTTGTACAGGCCTTCGCTGCTGCACTGCAGTTCGCCAATGCCGGGAATAGCCACGGCGCCCTGAGCGTCAAGGTTGTGACGCATCTCGGTGATTTCATCTTTGACTTGCTGCTGAGCTTGCTCAAAACTGATTTTCCGACTGCGAGCCACGGAGTGGGCCAACAAGCCGTCGGAGTGAGTAATCGAACTGTTGAAGCTGATCACGCGACGAGGAGGCATCACTGCATCATCCTCCAGCGAGAACATAGCCGGCTGATTTGTAGCGATAAAAGCGCCTACACCGTCAACGATAACGCAATCGTGGCGATGCAGAAGATAGGCGATGTGACTATATAGCACTTTCATCTTTCAGTGGTTTATACTGCAAAGGTATGCATAAATTTTGAAAAAACCGACAATGTTTTGTGAAAAATTCTTTCAGTTAGCGATTATAAATATCAGTTTTGTAGTGTTTGAGATTCTGCGGGTCGGTGAACCATTCAATCGTGGCACGCAAACCTTCGGTGAGATCCACTTCCGGACGCCACGACGTGAGCGAGGTGATGAGCTTGTTGCAGCCGCAAAGTCGGCGCACTTCGCTGCCCGAGGGGCGCAGACGTTGAGGGTCGGTGACATATTCCACGTTGGCGTGCATCAACGAGGCGATGAGTTCGAGGGTGTGCTTCATGCTCACCTCGGTGCCTGTGGCGATGTTGATTTCACGGCCTTCCACACCCTCGGCTTCGGCGAGGGCAAGGAAACCGCGACAGGTGTCGGTCACGAAATTGAAGTCGCGCGTGGGGGTCAGGTCGCCAACTTTGATGACGCGATTGCCGGCGGCAATTTGGCTGATGATGGTGGGAATGATGGCACGGGCACTCTGACGCGGGCCATAGGTGTTGAACGGACGGGCCACCACCACAGGCAATTCAAACGCATTGTAGAAGCTCAGCGCCATGGCATCGGCGGCAATCTTGGTGGCAGAGTAGGGGCTCTGCGGCTGCTTGGGGTGCGACTCGGTGATGGGCACCACCTGCGCCGTGCCGTAGACCTCGCTGGTGGAGGTGACAATCAGTCGGGGCGTGCCGTTGCGGCGCGCCGCTTGGCAGATGTTGAGCGTGCCTTTGATGTTGGTGTCGACATAGCTGTCGGGGGCGATATAGCTATAGGGAATGGCTATGAGTGCGGCCAGATGAAAAATCACATCGCAACCTTTGACAATTTCATTGCAGAAATTAGGGTCGCGCACGTCGCCGCACACCACCTCAAGGTGTTCATGGCGTTTTCCTTCGAGCCACCCCCAATAGTTAAATGAGTTATATTGACTCAGCGCGCGCACTTTGTAGCCGCGAGCCAGGAGCAGGTCGGTGAGATGTGAGCCGATAAAACCGTCGGCACCGGTAACTAAAGCCTGTTTCATTGCTTTGTGAAGGTGTAGGTGTAGTCGCCCAGCGTCAGCACCATGCTACGCGAGGTGAGTGTTACGATATGCATTTCGTTCGCGCCATTGACGAGATTGGTCACCGACGGAGGAGTGAAGTTGTTGTAGCCGCCGTCTTGCACATCGGCATCGGCCGTATAGCCGAAGTCAATGGTCAACACGTCGCCCTGCCGGGTGTAGCGAGCCCACGATTTGTGGGCTTCATGATAGCCATAGGGTATGTTGATGCACACCAGGTCGTTTTGAAATTTCCAAAACATGCTGTCGTTGTATTGCGCCAGCGGTGTGCCGTCAACGGTGATTGACTCGGCATGCCACGTGCCAAAGAGGTCGCCGATGTCGCCGTTGTTGTGGGTGCAGGCAGAGCAGCAAGCCGCCACTGCGGCAGCCATCAGAGAGTATTTCAGAGTGTGCATGGCGTGAACTTTTTCTTGTTGAAGTTAAACAATCCGGAATAGCTGACGCCCACCAGTGCGCCGAAGCGATCTCCCAAGGTGGAGTTGCCCGCATCGAAGGCCACTTGCGCGTTCAGTTTGAGTCCGTCGACCGAGGGCACGGCCCAAGCGGCTTCAAGCATGGCGGAGACGTCGTGAGTGGTATTCACATCGGGCACGTAGGCCATACCATAGAAGCGGCGGTAGCTTGCCAACAGACGGTAGGAGAGGTTGGCGGTGGGCTCGCCGCTCACGCCCAGATGAAATCCCCAGAAGCGATTTTCGGTGAACGCTGCGGTGTAGCCATCGATGTTGTATATAGGTGAGATAAACATCGGCGAACCGATTGCCATGCCATAGTTGGCATAGCCATTATACCACGTATTATTATAATAGTTGTCGGCGCCTTCGGCACGCGAGCCGGTGAGGGTGGTGCCGGGAATGTCGTCGTAGTCGTAGTGCATCGGGCCGCTCTGATTCATGTATGACATGAATTCAACTACGGCACCACTGATTGGCGCCGGCTTGGGAGCTTTCCATTCCACGCCCCAGAGACCATCCCAGCCATTGAGTTTGCCAATGCCGGAGCCATCTTCCCAGAGCCATTGGAAATAGGCTTTCAGCTCATGGCCGCTGCGCAGGCGATAGCGCGCGTTGAAGTCCCACGAGCCTATGTGGTTGCCTTTCCAATAGTCGTCGCCTTGCTTGATGACAAGCATATCCACAATGTCTTTGAGCTTGAAGGAGCTGTCGTCGATGCGCGACACCAGACCTTCTTGATAATATGTGGTGATGCCGGCAAACTGCGCTGCAGCCTGCATACCCAGGGTGACAGAGAAGGGCTTCGAAGGATTGGTGCGGAAGAAGCAGCGTTTGTAGTTATACCAGCTGCCCAGGTTAAGGTGGTAGTTGTAGAAGCTGTAGTGCGACTTCTGCCAACCGTTGTCGGTGACTTTGCCGTAGCCTATTTCGCCTTGAATCTGCACCCAACCGTTGGTCAGCGGGATATTCTGGAAGTCGATAAATCCGGCTCTCACTTCGGGAATGGGTCGCGAGTTGCCGCTCTGCACCAGGTCGCCGCTACTGAGGCGCTGATTCAACAGAGGCGACTCATGCTCCTTGAGTCCGGCGGTGAGAAACACTCCGCGATACTTCACCTCGGCATAGGCCTGCTGAAGCCACACGTTGGCCGGAGATTCCGAATGGTTAGCCCACGTTTGATTGGCGGCGTAGTAGCGTAGATAGTCCGTAGAGTTTGCGGCGCCACCCCATGCCTCCAAGCCGAAGCCCCACGAGAAACGGCGCGACTGATCCATCGGGCGTATGGCCTTGATGTGAAGCGAGCCGCCGTTGGCTTGCGTGAGCGTGCCGTGGCGATTGGCTGAGATGTAGTGGGGAGCAAAATCGTTGCTGCCGGCGTTTGCTTCCACACCGGCAGAGAGATTCACCGTCACGTCGTCGGCCAAAATCGGCGACGACGCGGCGGCAATCATAGCAGCAAATAAGTTAAAATATCGTTTACAATTCATCATTTCTTAAGTCGGTGAAGTAGCGACAATGTTTTGCAAAGTCGCGACTTGCCAGATAAGCCTCAATCGATTCTACGTGGGCCATGCGATGCACGTCGCTGCCCAAGAAGTCTACCATCCCTTTCTCCAGGAGCCACTCGGCCGTCTGCTTGTCTTGTTTGCCATAGTGTCCGGCAAGCGAGAGCAGGTTTATTTGAAAGAGCAGACCTTTGTCGTGGAGTTGCGCGTAGCGTTCGCGATGGTTGCGCGAATAGTAGAGATAGCGCTCGGGGTGAGCGAGGATTGGCACGTAGCCTTTCACTCGCAGGTCAAACACCATCGACTCCAGATTCCACGGCTCCATGGCAAAGGAGTTTTCGATGAGAAGGAAATTTCGCGGCAGCGGTTTGATGTTGCCCGCGGCAAGTTGTTGCAGAAAATATTCGTCGAGGCGATATTCAAAGTGGTGGTTCAACTCAATGGGCAAACCGCGCTCGGCCACGGCCTTTTGCAACGAGGCAAAGGGTGCGGCAATGGTTTCGGGAGTGTTTTCAAACGTGTCTTGCGTGGAGTGGGGGCTCAGCATGAAGCGTTTGAAGCCCATGGCGTGCATGCGCTCAAGGATTTCAACCGAGAGTTCCACCGATTGCGACCCGTCGTCGACACCCGGCACGAGGTGGCAGTGGATGTCCGTTGAGATGGGCAGTTCCTGCTGTTTCGGCTTTCCGAATAGATTAAATAAAGACATAATACATCAGCAGAAACATGTAGAACAAAGTTGAGGGAATCACAAAGAGGATTGAGTCAATGCGGTCGAGGATGCCGCCATGCCCCGGGATGAGGTTGCCGGAATCTTTCACGCCAACGGTGCGCTTGATCAGCGACTCAAAGAGGTCGCCCAGCGTGCCGGCCAGAGCCACAATCAGGCCTGCTCCTGCCATTTCCCGGGCATCAAACGGAATCATGTTGGTGGGCGCATAGTATCCGATAAGCGCGGCAGCCGCGACGCAGAAGACTGCGCCGCCAATGAAGCCCTCCCACGATTTTTTCGGAGAGATGCGTTCCCAGAGTTTATGACGGCCCAACATTGAGCCGGTGAGGTAGGCAAACGTGTCGTTCACCCACACGAGCACAAACATCGACAGCAGAAACCATTTGCTGAAGTTGGCCATAACTGCCATGGCTGCCATAGGCATGGTGATGTAGAGCTGACTCATCATGGAGAGCGCCACAGAGCGAATGGGGTTGGTGCCGGTGATATAGAGCTGGGCAATCATGCGCAGCAGCAGATAGACGCCAAAGAGCAGGAAGGCCGGAAGAAACAGGTGAGCCCAAATGCCCACCACCACGGAGCATCCGCCTATGCAGTCGAGCAGACGCAACACCACCGCAGTGGAGCTTTGCGATTCCTCTCCTGTGGTCAGAGTGAGAAATTCGTCGATGGCAAGTATGCAAAGCAAAATCATTAACACCATCACGGCATACTTGCCGCAAAGGATGCCGCAAACAATAGCGAGCACATATATTGCACCGAAAATGGTGCGGGTGAGCAACTGCTTCATTATTCGTCGATTTCAGGAGGGTTTTGAATATATTGATTGAGAGGTCGCATCACGTTGCAGAGCGTGTTGCTCCAATAGTCGCGAAACGTCTGGCGCAACTCGGCCAAGTGATCCATAATCTGTTGAGATGTGGCATCGCGAACGTCTTCCACAAAGTCATACATCACTTGAAACAAGTCGGCCAACCCTTCGCTCACGGTGGCGGCAATGGGGGTGTCGCTATATTTCATATCTTCGTGGAAGGTGTCGAGATAGGCGTCGTTTTCGCCCATCAGGGCAGCCACGTTGCCACGCACTTCGTCGTAGTAGGCCTCTTCGAGGTGGGCCGCATCGAAGGCATATTCGGGCTCAAAGTCTTGAGAGAGGGGCACGTCGTTGACCGCTATGTAGATTCGCGGCAACAAACGCGTCATTGTGGTCACAAACTGCAGCGGTTCGGTGGTGGAGGCAAGTTCCATGGCCTGGCAATATTCATTTGCCAAGGCTATCACCGAAAGGGCGTTATTGCTTACTTGTGTTGACATATTTAAGAGTTAAGTCTGCTGATTTGATATAGATTATTTTGGCGGATATACTCCGCAACCGCCCCGGGCACCATCTTGCTTACGTCGGCATTCTGAGCCAGCGCCTCGCGCACTTGCGTGGAGGAGTAGGGGAAGAGCGAAGCCTGCCGCAAGAGCGTGGCTCCGGGAGTTTCCGCCACGTCAAAACCGGGACGCGGATAGACGATCACGTCGAAGTCTCGCAAAATCTCCTCATGGCTGCGCCATCGGTCGAATATCAGCCAATTGTCCGAGCCGATAATCAGGCGAAAACGATGCTGCGGGCAGCGCTGCTGTAGATGGCGCAGGGTGTTGATGGTGTAAGAGGGTTTGGGCAACGACAATTCCACGGCCGAGGCGTGCAGATTGGGGTAGGGACGGCAAGCCAGAGTGAGCATCTCCAGACGTTGCTCATCGGTGGCGCCCTGAAGCTGCGACTTCAGCGGATTTTGAGGCGACGGGCTCAGCCACACCCGGTCCAATCCACACTGCTCCGCAATGTGTTGCGCCAGCTGAATATGCCCGAAGTGCACGGGGTTGAAACTGCCTCCAAAAAATCCTATTGTCATTGTATTGCGTTTGGCGGTGGGTTATTCGTTGAGGAAATTTGAAATCAACTGATAGGTCTGCTCCACGGCGGTGGCCAAGTCGTCGTTGACCACACGGCAGTCGTAGCGCGGAGCCTGCTCAATTTCATAGCGAGCGCGGTCCACTCGCGAGTCGATGCTCTCGGCCGAATCGGTGCCGCGAGCTTCCAAGCGCTCGCGCAGAGTCTCGATTGTGGGCGGCTCGATGAAGAGAGCCAAAGCTTGCTGCCCGAGCAATTTCTTGACGCGCAAACCGCCGTTGACGTCGATGTCGAGCACCACGTTGCTCCCTTGCGAGGCTATGCGGTCTATTTCGCTGCGCAGGGTGCCATAAAAGCGGCCGGGATACACCTCCTCATATTCCAGAAAAGCATCGTCGTCGATGGCTTTGCGAAACTCTTCGGTGGTGAGAAAATGATAGTCAACACCGTTTTGCTCTTGGCCGCGCGGAGCGCGATTGGTGGCCGACACGGAGAATTGCATGTTCAGCCGTCCATCCGCCATCAGTGCATTGATGATGGTGGACTTGCCGCAACCGCTTGGCGCTGAGATGATGATTACTTTGCCTGTGTTCATATTTTGTTTGCGCGAGAGGTTTACATGATGTTGAGCACCTGCTCTTTGATTTGCTCGAGTTCGTCTTTCATCTTCACCACGAGCTGTTGCATCTCGGCGTGATTGCTCTTCGAACCGAGGGTGTTGATTTCGCGGCCCATCTCTTGGGCGATGAAACCGAGTTTTTTGCCTTGACCGGGGGTGGGGAGGTTGAGCGTCTCGATGAAGTAGCGCAGGTGTTGGGCCAGACGCTGCTTCTCTTCGTTGACGTCGAGTTTCTCGATATAGTAGATCATCTCCTGCTCGAGGCGACCGCGGTCATATTCCACTTGGGTGATTTTGCTCAAACCATCTTCCATGCGGCTCTTGATTTTGGCTATGCGTTCCTGCTCCCAACGGGGCACTTCGGCCAAAAGCGTGGAGATGGCCTCCACACGCGAAGTCATAAATTCGTAGAGTTTGCTTCCTTCGGCCGCACGATATTCCATCAGCGCATCCACGGCTTGGTCCACGGCCTTGTTGAGAGCGTCGACCTCCTCTTGGGTGGCCTCTTGGCGGAGCTCTGCGCGAAATGCGTCAGGCATGCGCAACAGCAGGGAATACCAATTGTCGGGCTGCTCAAGACCGAGCGTTTGGCCGAGTTGCTCAATTTGCGCCTTGTAGCAACGCAGGGCCTCAAGGTTGATTTGCTGAGTGGCCACGGCGTCGCCGGTGGTCTCCACTGTCACGAGTATATCCACCTTGCCACGTTCCAAACGATCGCCCACGCGCTTGCGCAAGTCCAACTCCAATTCACGATAGATTGATGGCACTCGCGAAACGGCGTCAAACTGTTTGCTGTTGAGCGACTTCACCTCAACGGTGATCTTCTTGCTGGGAAGTTGCATGACGGCCTTCCCAAAGCCGGTCATAGATAGTATCATCTAAAAGTTCGTTTATTTTCTGCAAAGTTAAGAAAAAAGCACGACTTTCTATCCTCTATATACATTAAAAATAAGAGCCCGAACTCGCCTACGGAGTAATGCGCTGAACCACGGCACGTTATCCGCCTGTGACAATTTGCCATCAAAATTTCAACAGAAATATCATTTTGCTATCAAAATTAAATTTTTGCTTGCATTTTGTTTGCAATTCAGAAATTATTCGTAACTTTGCGACATAAACAAACAACAAAATCCAACACAATTATGAGTTATCTCATTAAACCACAAAACTATAAACCGATTCTCGACCTGCAACAGACCGAAATCGGCATTATGAAGGTGAAAGACTATTTCCAGCAAAATCTTTCATCGGAGTTGAGACTGCGCCGCGTCACAGCGCCGCTTTTCGTCCGCCAAGGCCTTGGCATCAACGACGACCTCAACGGAGTGGAACGCGCTGTGAAATTCCCCATCAAAGACCTCGGCGACGCCATCGCCGAAGTGGTGCACTCTCTGGCCAAATGGAAACGCGTCACGCTGGCCGACCTCCACATTGAGTCGGGCCACGGCATCTATACCGACATGAACGCCATCCGCGCCGACGAAAACCTCGGCAACCTCCACTCGCTCTACGTGGACCAATGGGACTGGGAGCGCGTGATCAACCCCGAAGATCGCAACATCGAATTCCTGAAAAAGATTGTTCGCCGAATCTATTCGGCAATGCTCCGCACCGAATATATGGTTTGCGAAACCTATCCGCAAATCAAACCGTTCCTAGCCGAGGAGGTCACGTTTATCCACGCTGAGGAATTGCGTCAAAAATATCCCGACCTCACTCCTAAAGAACGCGAAGACCGCATCACCCGCGAATGTGGCACGGTGTTTATCATCGGCATCGGCGGTGCCTTAGGCGACGGACAACCGCACGACCTGCGCGCACCCGACTACGACGACTACTCAACCATAGCCGAAAACGGGCTGCCCGGCCTCAACGGCGACTTGCTTGTGTGGGACGAGCCGCTGCAACACGCCATTGAAATCTCCTCGATGGGCATCCGCGTTGACAAGGAATCACTGCTGCGCCAACTCAAATTGGCCGGCAAAGAGGAACGAAAGAATCTATATTTCCACCGTCGTCTGCTCGAAGGCTCGCTGCCGCTGAGCATCGGTGGCGGCATCGGTCAGTCGCGCCTGTGCATGGTGTATCTGCGCAAAGCCCACATCGGCGAAGTGCAAGCCAGCATTTGGCCCGACGAGATGCGCAGCGAATGTGCCGCTCTGGGCATTCCGCTGATCTAATCAATCTGTAGTCTAACCTTAATCTAACTCTATAAGAGTCCGGCAACAAACACAGCTGCAATGCAGGCCGGAGCAACAAAACGCAGAGCCACCACCAGAAGCCACAGCAGCGCGCCGCTCATTCGGCCGCCGCTGCTGAGCTGACGGGCCAAGGTGGCTCTGTTTAGTTTCCAGCCCACATAGAGGCTCACTGTCATGCCGCCCAAGGGCAACAACACGTTGCTCGAAGCGAAGTCGAAGAGATTGAACGCGGTGAGCCCAAAGAGCGTGTAATCGCTCAGCGGGCCGAACGAAAGCGCACAAATCGCTGCCAGGACTATGCCCAGACCGATGGCCGACAATGTGGCCCGGGTGCGCGACATCTGCCACTCGTCACACAAGAATGCGATGATGATTTCACACATGGAGATGGTCGACGTCAACGACGCCAAAAAGAGCAGGAAGAAGAACATGGCACTCCAAACGGAACTCATAGGCAGATTTTCAAACACGTTGGGCAGCACCTCAAACACCAGCGTAGGGCCTTCGGCGGGAGCCATGCCAAAGCTAAACACGGCAGGGAAGATCACCACGCCGGCCATGACGGCCACAAGAGTGTCGAGCAGTGCGGTGGTCGTGGCAGTGCGCGCCAAAGGGGTGTCGTCGCGGAAATAGCTCGCATAGGTCATCAGACAGCCCAAGCCAATCGACAGCGAGAAGAAGGCCTGACCCATGGCGCTGAGTATCACACCGGGTGTGATTGCGCTAAAATCGGGGTTGAACAGGAAGCGCAAGCCTTCGGCACACTGCGGCATGGTGAACGAATTGATGCAAAATGCCAGCAGTATCACAAAGAGCAGCGGCATCAAGATGTTGCTGATTCGCTCAATGCCTTTCTGCACACCGCTGAGCAACACCACCGCATTGATGAGCAGGAAGGCCACAGCCCACGCCACAGGCGACGACCCGGAGATGAACTGCGCAAAGGCCGCGTGGCGCTCGTTGGCAGCCACGGCGTGGAGCGCACCGGTGGCGGATTCCACCGTGTAGGCCATGGTCCATCCGGCCACCACCGAGTAGAACGACAGAATCAACAGAGCGGCCAACACGCCGCTATATCCGGCCAGGTCGTAGCGACGGCCACCACTGAGTTTGCGATAGGCTCCAAGGATGCCGCTACGGGTTTCGCGCCCCATCACAAACTCTGCGCATATCACCGGGATGCCGATAATGAAGATGAAAAACAGATAGCAGAGGATGAAGGCGCCGCCACCGTTGGTGCCGGCCTCATAGGGGAAACGCCAGATGTTGCCGAGGCCTACGGCCGAGCCCACGGTCACGGCGATGACGCCGAGGCGAGTGGCAAACAGAGCACGCTGAGGAGAGTGGTTTGTGGGTTGTTTCATGTTGAAAGTGTCTGCGTATAGAGTTAGTTCGGGGTGAAGTGTTTTGCAAGGGGGAGGCGCACCCATAGCGCGCGGGGCAGGCAACGCCACAGCCCCACAAGCAGTCGCCAACGGCGGTCGATAACGGCCACACGCTTGCGGCGCGCAATAGCCCGCATGGCGTCGCGAGCCACAGTTTCGGGCGTCATCTCCAGCGGATAGCGTTTGGGCGAGTGCAACAGCGGCGTGCGGCACCATCCGGGCCGGATGTCGGTGAAGGTAATTCGCTGACCGCTGCTGTGCGCGAGTTGCTCCAAGGCGGTGAGATATGTCGAGCCGTAGGCCTTAGAGGCAGAATAGGCCGCCATAGCGCCTATGCCCATGGTGCCGGCAACGCTTGTCACGGCGGCTATGTGTCCTCCGTCGGGCGAATTTGCGGCAAACCAGTTGTAAGCGGCCAACACCATTCGCGAAAAGCCTTCACAGTTGGTGCGCGCCATCCGGGCATCTTCCTCGGGCGAGAGCTGCGGATTGTCGTATCCGATTCCGGCTACGTGGAGATAGAGATCCATGCCGCCGAGTCGGTCGATGAGCCGATAGAGCAGAGTGGGGGCTTCGGCTGAAGTGATGTCGATGCTTTGCGCTTCTACGGCCATAGAGGCAAAGGGCTGCAGTCGGCGCGAAGCCACGCCCACAGTCCAGCCGTCGGCCAAATAGGCTTGCGTCAGGGCCAATCCAATGCCCGACGAAGCACCCACTATCACCACCCGTTTGCTCATTTTCCGGTAATCACTTGTTTGATGTCGTGAAGTTTGTTGAGCGCATCCAGCGGCGTGAGGTGGTCGATGTCGAGGTTGGCAATCAGGTCACGCACCTGGCAGAGCACCGGGTCATCGAGCTGGAAGAACGTGAGTTGCATTCCATCCTCGGTGTGGGCTGCGGAGCCGTCGGTGATGGCGCCTTCCGAGCGTCGTGTCGATTCCAGCTGACGCAACACCTCGCCGGCGCGCTTCACAATCGACGGGGGCATACCCGCCAGTTTCGCCACATGAATGCCGAAGCTATGCTCCGAACCGCCGCGCGCCAATTTGCGGAGGAACACCACCTTGCCGTCGATTTCGCGCACCGACACGTTGTAGTTGACCACTCGTTCATAGCCCTCTTCCATTTCGTTGAGTTCATGATAGTGGGTGGCAAAGAGCGTCTTGGGGTGGGCGCTGCCATATTGATGGATATGCTCCACAATGGCCCACGCAATGGAGATGCCGTCGTAGGTCGACGTGCCGCGACCGAGTTCATCGAAGAGTATCAGCGAACGTCGGCTCATGTTGTTCAGAATCGAAGCGGCCTCGTTCATCTCAACCATAAAGGTTGATTCGCCCAGCGAAATATTGTCGGATGCTCCAACGCGAGTAAACACTTTGTCAATCACTCCTATATGCGCCGAATCGGCCGCAACGAAGCAACCGATTTGCGCCATGATCACATTCAGAGCCGTTTGACGCAACAGCGCCGACTTACCGCTCATGTTCGGGCCGGTGATCATCATGATTTGCGTGCCCTCATTTTCCAGATGCATGGAGTTGGTGATATACGGTTCACCCACGGGCAATTGGCGCTCAATCACGGGGTGACGTCCCTCCACAATGTCGAGCGTCAGCGAGTCGTCAACCACCGGGCGGCAATATTTATTCTCCTGAGCCACGCGCGTGAAAGCCAATAGGCAGTCGAGTCGCGCTATCAATCGGCCGTTGAGCTGGATGGCAGGGATATATTCGGCCAAGCGAGCCACCAGCGCGCCGTAGAGCCGTGTTTCAATCTCGAGAATCTTCTCCTGAGCGCCCAAGATTTTCTCCTCGTATTCTTTCAATTCCTGTGTGATATAGCGTTCGGCATTGACCAACGTCTGCTTGCGTATCCACTCCGGCGGCACTTTGTCGCGGTGGGTGTTGGTCACTTCAATGTAATAGCCAAACACGTTGTTGTAGGCCACTTTGAGCGAGGGGATGCCCGTTGCGGCCGACTCACGCTGCTGGATTTTCAGCAGATAATCCTTGCCGCTGAAGGCTATGTCGCGCAGTTCGTCGAGCTCGGAGTCAACGCCGGAGCGAATCACCGTGCCGCGATTGACGGCAATCGGTGCATCGTCGACGATTTCGCGAGCAATGCGGTCACGAATCAATGCGCAAGGGTTCAACTGCTCGCCCACGGAGTGGAGCGAGTCAAGCTCGGCTTGTTCGCAGATGGCCTTCATCGGTTCTATTGCCGCCAATGCGTGGCGCAGCTGCACCACCTCGCGCGGAGTGATGCGCCCAACGGCCACCTTGGAGATGAGTCGTTCCAGGTCTCCCACGTGTTCAATCAAATCGCGCAGGGCGTCGCGCTCTTCGGGGTGGCGGAAGAAATAGTCCACCACGTCAAGGCGGTTGTTGATGGCGTCGGCCGACTTGAGCGGAAACATCAGCCAACGGCGCAGCAAACGGGCGCCCATGGGGCTCACCGTGCGGTCTATCACGTCGAGCAGACTCTTGCCCTCGGGGTTCATCGGCGCCACCAATTCGAGATTGCGAACGGTGAACTTGTCGAGACGCATATAGTTGTCCTCCTCGATGCGGCGCAGGGCGGTGATATGGCCGATGGAGGTGTGCTGAGTCAGGTCGAGATAATGCAGGATTGCTCCGGCTGCAATGATGGCCGCTGGTTGGTCGTGGATGCCGAAACCTTTGAGCGAACCGGTTTGAAAATGCTTTAGCAGGCGATCGTTGGCGGCATCGGTGGTGTAAATCCAGTCGTCGAGGTCAAAACAGAGATAATTGGAACTCAGCTCCGAGAGCACGTCGTTGCGGCGGCCACGCTCAGTGAGCAACTCCTTCGGGGCAAAATTGCCCAAAAGTTTGTCCACATATTCCGGAGCTCCCTGAGCGGCGAGAAATTCGCCCGTGGAGATATCCAGAAAAGCCACGCCCCACAGATGCTTGTCCATCACGTGGATCGACGCCAGGAAATTGTTTTCACGGTGGTCGAGCATATTGTCGTTGACGGCCACGCCGGGGGTGACCAGTTCAATGATGCCGCGCTTCACGAGCTTCTTGGTGGTCTTGGGATCTTCCAGTTGTTCGCAGATGGCCACGCGCTTGCCGGCTCTCACCAGCTTGGGCAGATATGTGTCGAGGGCATGATGCGGAAAACCGGCCAACTCCACGCTCTGCGCCGCACCGTTGGCGCGCTTGGTGAGCGTGATGCCGAGAATGTCGGATGCCACGATGGCATCGTCGGAGAATGTTTCGTAGAAATCACCCACGCGAAACAGCAAAATCGCATCGGGATGTTTGGCTTTCATCTCGATGTATTGCTTCATCAGGGGCGTTTCAACTATCTTTTTTGCCATAGGATTAGTCAGTTCAATTAGCTACAAAATTACAAATTTTCGCCGACATTTCCCGCCTCTCCCCTAACTTTTTTCACGAAAACAAGAAACCCTTCGGAGTCCGGAGACTTCGAAGGGCCTTGAGTTGTCTTACCTGGATTCGAACCAAGACAGGCAGAACCAAAAACTGCAGTGCTACCATTACACCATAAGACAATCCTTTGTCGCTTCAAGGCGTTCGCCCTAAAAGCACTGCAAAGTTACGACGAAGTTTTGGATTGTGCAAACTTTTGAGCAACTTTTTTCGCAGAAAAATTCATCACTGCTGATTGTGAGCAGGTTGCAAAAAGGGCGCGGTGGGCGAATTTCCGGCGGCCACCTGCTCGGGAGTGCCTTCGGCCACGATGGTGCCGCCGTTGCGCCCACCGCCGGGGCCCATGTCGATGAGATAGTCGGCACATTGAATCACGTCGGTGTTGTGTTCAATCACCAAGACGGTGTTGCCTTTTTCCACCAAACGATTGAGCACAGTCATCAGTGTGCGAATATCCTCGAAATGCAGTCCGGTGGTGGGCTCGTCGAGAATAAACAGAGTGCTGCCGGTGTCGCGTTTCGAAAGCTCGGTGGCCAATTTGACGCGCTGGTTTTCGCCACCGGAGAGGGTGCTCGACGGCTGTCCGAGCTTGATGTAGCCCAAGCCCACGTCTTGGAGCACCTTCAGCTTCTTTGAAATCACAGGCTGTGCGGCAAAAAATTCCACAGCCTGATTGATGGTCATATCCAGCACGTCGGCAATGGATTTGCCTTTGAAGCGCACCTCCAGAGTCTCGCGATTGTAGCGTTTGCCGCCACACTCCTCGCAGGGCACCAGCACGTCGGGCAGGAAGTTCATCTCAATGGTCTTGTAGCCGTTGCCGCGGCATGTCTCGCATCGGCCGCTACGCACATTGAACGAGAAGCGACCGGGTCGATATCCGCGGATTTTCGCCTCGGGCAGGTTGACAAAGAGCGAGCGTATGTCGGAAAATACGCCGGTGTAGGTGGCCGGATTGGAGCGCGGCGAGCGGCCCAGCGGCGTCTGGTCAACTGTGACCACCTTGTCGATGTTCTCCATCCCTTCGATGCTTTCGTAGGGGAGCGGCGGCTGATTGGAGCGATAGAATTTTTGACTGAGAATGGGCTGGAGCGTGCCGTTAACCAACGATGACTTGCCGCTGCCGCTCACGCCCGACACGCACACCAGGCAGCCGAGCGGCAGGCGCAGCGTCACGTTTTTCAGATTGTGGCCGGTGGCCCCTTTCAGCGTGAGGAATTTGCCGTTGCCGGAGCGGCGTTTTTGCGGCGGCTCCACGTGGCGACGTCCGGTGAGATAGTCGGCCGTGAGCGTTTTGGCCTTGAGCAACTCCTTGGGAGTGCCGGCAAACACCACGTTGCCACCCTTGCGACCGGCCAACGGGCCGATGTCGATGACATAGTCGGCCTCGAGCATGATGTCGCGATCGTGTTCCACCACAATGACGGAGTTTTCGGCGTCGCGCAGACGCTTCAGCGACTCAATCAGGCGGTGGTTGTCGCGCTGATGCAGACCAATGCTCGGCTCATCGAGGATGTAGAGCACGTTGACCAACTCCGAGCCGAGCTGCGTGGCCAAGCGGATGCGCTGACTCTCGCCGCCGCTGAGCGTGGCCGAAGCGCGGGCCAATGACAGATATTCCAGACCCACGTCGACGAGGAAGCGCAAGCGCCCGCGAATCTCCTTGATAATCTCGGCGGCAATAATCTTTTGCGACGGCGAGAAATATTGGTCCACGTCGTCGAGCCACTCGAGCAGAGAGCCGATGTCCATCTTGCAGAGGTCGGCAATGTTTTTACCCCCAATGAAGAAATGCAGGGCTTCGCGATTGAGGCGGTCGCCATGGCACTCCGGGCAGACGCAGCGAGTGTAGAACTGCTCGCTCCACTTCTGGGCGGCGCTGTCGGCGTCGTCAGACTGCTGCATCTCAATGTATTTCACAATACCCTCATAGGCGCTGAAATAGTTGGAGAGCGTCACCGACGAATCCTTGATATCGAGGCGTTCGGTGGTGCCGTGGAGAATGTCGTGCAGACACTCCTCGCAGAGCTCGTTGATGGGCGTGGTGAGTTTGTGGCCATATTTTTCGCAGATGGCTTCAATCTGCTTGAAAATCATGGTGTTTTTCGCCTTGCCGAGCGGTTCGATGCCGCCGTCGCGGATGCTCAGCGCCGGATTGGGCATAATCTTATTGCGGTCTATCACGTTGACCTCACCCAGACCGTTGCAGCGTTCGCAAGCGCCCAGTGGCGAATTGAACGAGAAATTGTGAGGCGCCGGTTCGCGATAGCTCAAGCCGGTGGCGGGGTCCATCAGTGTGCGCGAATAGTGGGTCACGCTGTTGCCGTCGTCAACGTCGCACACCATCACCTGACGCTTGCCTTGCGTCATGGCCACGGCCAGCGATTCGCGCAAACGAGTGGCGGTGTCGTGGGAGATGCGCAGCTTATCCACCACTAGTTCAATCGAGTGATTGCGATAGCGGTCGAGCTTCATCCCGGGCGCAATTTCTGTCAGTTCACCGTCGATGCGCACATGGAGGTAGCCCTTCTTGGTGAGCTGTTCAAAGAGGTCTTGATAATGGCCTTTGCGGTTTCGCACCAGCGGAGCCATCAGCAGGATGCGATGACCGGCAAAGCGCTCCAACATCAGTTGCACAATCTGCTCCTCGCTATATTTGATCATATCCTCACCGCTGAGATAGCTTTTGGCCGTGGCCACTCGCGCAAAGAGCAGACGCAGGAAGTCGTAGATTTCGGTGGTGGTGCCGATGGTGGAACGCGGATTGCGATTGATGGTTTTCTGTTCGATGGCAATCACGGGCGAGAGGCCGGTGATTTGGTCCACGTCGGGGCGTTCCAAAGTGCCAAGCATCTGACGGGCATAACTCGAAAACGTCTCGATGTAGCGACGTTGGCCCTCGGCAAAGATGGTGTCGAAAGCCAACGACGATTTGCCGGAACCGCTAAGCCCGGTGATGACGGTGAGCCGATTGTGGGGAATGGTCACGTCCACATTTTTGAGATTGTGGACACGTGCGCCAATCACCGTCAATGATTCAGATGCAATGGGTTTGGTCATTTATTGGAAAGCCAGTTTTTGTTATAGGTTTTGGGCGTAGCCTTGGAGCGCAACATAGTGTTCTCCTTGGGGATGCGCACTTGGTAAGTTTTGCCGTTTTTGTTGGTGAGTTTGCGTGAACGAATCCAGGGATTGAAATCGCGCACCATCATGTAGGTGGTGCCATGTTCAAGGGCCCAATTTGCCCAGTCGTCAACCGAACCGGAGACCTCCACCGTGTCATACTGATAGGGCTGATAGAGCTGCTCGGCGCTGAGCGAGAATCCATAGAGCGAAGGATTCTCCATGATCATCTTCATGGCCAACATGCGATAGGGGTAGCGGCGCGTTTCGTCAACGAGATAGAGGTCGAAAGCGGTTTCCACGCCTTGGGCTTCAAGTTCGGTGGAGACGCGACCGGAGCCGCCGTTGTAGGCTGCAGCAGCCGATTGCCAGTTGCCGTAGCGTTTGAGCGCTGCTTTGAGATATTTGCAAGCTGCCACGGTCTCCTTCTCCACATCGTAGCGCTCGTCAACTTCGTCGCCCACCTCCAGGCCGTATTGCTGAGCCGTGGAGGGCATAAACTGCCAGATTCCGGCAGCCTTGGCCGAGGAATAGGCCAACGGATTGAGATAGCTTTCGATGCAGGCCAGATAGAGCATATCTTGGTCGAGGCCCTGCTCCTTGAGGATGGGGGCCATCACAGGGAAATAGCGGTTTGCGCGTTTGATGGTCAGCAGAGTATTGCCGTGGGTGTAGACCATCGAGGTGAGCTCACGGTCGAGGCGTTCGGCCATGTCCATGCGGTCGAGGTCGACGGTTTCGCCGGCAAAGGTCACCGAGCGCGGAATGCTGGGGTTTTGCACAACGGTGAATTCCGGCTGCGAATGAGCGAAGTTTGTTTTGGTGGTGTTATGTGTGCGAGCCACGGCGGGAGCCACGGCCAGCGCCATTATAGCGGAGAATATGATAGTTGATTTCATTGAATTAAATAGCAAAATAGCGGGCAGCGGGGTGTCCGAAAATCAGTCCGGCAGTAGACGACGGAGGATACATTGCGCCATTTTCGGTGAGGCGGATGCCCACTTGGTCGAAGTGCAGGAATTTGTCTAACGTGAAGATCAGTGATTGATCGGGCAGAGAGGGATAGCCCACGGCAGGGCGCACGTTCACCTTGTCGGGGAAGGGCCACAGCTCGCGGCGCACCTTGCGGTGGAGCCACTCTGTGGTGGCTTCGGCCAAGCGGTGGCACACGGTTTGGCGAAGCATCTCGGGGTATTCCATGCCTTCGGCCTCGATGGGCACAGTGACGGCAAACATGGCAATGTGGTCGTCATTCGGAGCTACGAAGTCGGCCAAGGCCACGCAGCTGCCATCCACGGGGTTGGCGTGCTGCTGACGCGGAGTGGGGATGTCGACGTCGCCAACGGTTATGGTGTTGTCGTGGCCCGAGGCCGGGGCGATAACCACGCGAGCGGTGAGTTTCACCGCGGCCAGGCGGTCGAGTTCGGCATTGGCATCGGCAATCAGTCGCTTAGCCTCGTCGGTCTTGCCATCGGCGGGCACGCGCCATTCGCCAAGCAATGCGCGGAAATTGATGAGCTGACGCACCTGAGCCACAGTGGGCGTAAACGTGAACGTGCCCTGCTGCAGTGGAGCCGGGGCAGGAGCGTCTACGGCAACCTTTCGGCTCAGTGCCTCCTGAGGCGACAGAGCAGGCTGACGGCGGGCAAAGTCGGCACGCAGTTGCTCTTGATGGCGCGCGGTGGCCTCAGCATCGACATGCGTAGCCGCCTTAGGCAACGACGCAGCGTCGACGGTGTGAATCACCGGACCGTCGTAGAGCGGAGCAATCTTCACGGCGGTGTGAACGTCGGAGGTGGTGGCGCCGCCCACAAATAGCGGAATCTTCAGGCCGCACGACTGCATCAGCTGCGCCACCACACACATTTCGTGGAGCGACGGAGTGATCAGTCCGCTCAGGCCTATAGCCGTGGCCTTCAGCTCTATGGCTTTGTCGACGATGGTTTGCGCCGGCACCATCACGCCGAGATCCACAATGTTGAATCCGGCGCAACGCATCACCACGGCCACAATGTTTTTGCCAATGTCGTGCACGTCGCCCTTCACCGTGGCAAGCACCATGGTGCGCGACGTTGCCGAGGCTTGTTCGTCGGCCTTGAAATGCGGGGTGAGCCATTCCACGGCCTCCTTCATCACCGAGGCACTGCGCACCACCTGCGGCAGAAACATCTGCCCGGAGCCAAAGAGTTCGCCAACGCGGTTCATGCCGGCCATCAACACATTGTTGACCACGGCCAGCGGTGAGCCCTCGGCTTGCAGCACCTGCGGCATCAGCTCCACAACGTTGCCGCCACCGCCTTTCACCACCATCTCGGCCAACTGCTCCGAGGGGGTGAGCGTGCGTTTGGCTGCAACTGCTTTAGCAGCCGGAGCAGCCGGTTTCAACTGTTCGGCCAGCGAAACCAAGCGCATCGTTGCGTCGACGTCGGAATTGTGAAGCACGTCGCGTATCGCCTTCAGCAGCGTTGGGTCAATGCCCTCGGTGGTTAGCGCCGTAGAGGGGTTGACGATGGCCATATCCATTCCGTCGGCTATGGCCTCCTCGAGGAAAGCGGCGTGCATGGCTTCGCGCACGGGGTTGTTGCCGCGGAAAGCAAACGAGAGGTTGCTCACGCCGCCGCTAACCTTTGCGCCCGGCAGATTGGCCTTGATCCAGCGTAGAGCCTGCATGAAGCTCACTGCATAGTCGGCGTGCGACTCAATGCCGGTGGCAACGGCCAGCACATTCGGGTCAAACACAATGTCGCCGCCGCTGAAGCCCACCTGCTGCGTCAGCATTCGGTAGGAGCGTTCGCAAATGGCTATGCGGCGTTCGTATGTGTCGGCTTGGCCTTGCTCGTCGAAAGCCATCACCACCACGGCAGCGCCGAGTCGGCGAATTTCGCGAGCATGTTCAAGGAAAATCTCTTCGCCCTCCTTCAGGCTTATAGAGTTGACTATGGCGCGGCCCTGAATCAGGCGCAGAGCGCGCCTGATGACGTCGAAGTTCGACGAGTCGATCATCAGCGGCACCGAGGCCGTGCGCGCATCCAGAGTGAGCAATTGCACGAAACGCGCCATCTCCTCCGGGGCATCGAGCAGTCCGTCGTCCATATTGATGTCGAGAATTGTGGCGCCGCCGGCAATCTGCGAAGCGGCTATGTCGATGGCCTCGTCGTAGTTTCCCTCGTTGATTAGGCGGAGAAACTTGCGAGAACCGGCCACGTTGCATCGCTCGCCAACCTTTTGAAACGGCACCACACTGAGAGCCTGCAGTCCGGAGAGCGTCATCGCCGCAGGGTCGGCCGCAGGGAGCCGACGCGGCTGCAGATTGCGCACCTCTTGCGCAATCATGCGAATATGTTCGGGGGTGGTGCCGCAACATCCGCCAACCACGTTGACGGGACTCTGCTTCAGCATTTCAGCCACGGCTTGCGCCATGCGCTGCGGCGTCTCCACGTAGTTGCCCATCTCGTCGGGCAATCCGGCGTTGGGATATATGCTCAGGAAATAGGGTGCATCGGCCAGTTGGGAGAGATAGGGAGCCATGCCGTCGGCGCCGAATCCGCAATTGAGTCCCACACTCAGCGGCTGAGCATGGGCCACGGAGGCGAGGAAAGCGGCAATGGTCTGGCCGGAGAGCAGGCGACCGGTTTCGGTGAGGGTGGCCGACAGCATAATCGGCACCTCGCGGCCCACACTCTCCATGGCTCTTTGCGAGCCGGCGATAGCCGCCTTTGCGTTGAGCGTGTCGAAAATCGTCTCAATCAGCAGGGCGTCAACGCCGCCCTCAATCAGGGCCGAAGCCTGATCGAAATAGGTTGCTTCAAGGTCGTCGAAGGTGTATTGCTTCGCTCCGGTTTGAGGTATGCTCAGCGACACACCCGTCGGGCCCATACTGCCCGCCACATACGCTCTGTCGCCGGCCACGCTGCGAGCCAAACGGGCCCCGGCGAGGTTCAGCTCGCGCACCATGTGGGCCAGTCCGTATTCTTCGAGCGAAACGGCGTTGGAATTAAACGTGTCGGTCTCAATGATGTCCGCACCGGCGGAGATATACTGCCTATGAATGGCGGCAATCACGTCGGGGCGCGTCAGGCAGAGCAGGTCGTTGCAGCCGGCCAGCGGCTGCTGATGGTCGGCAAAACGCAGTCCGCGAAAGTCGGCCTCAGTGAGCCCTTGGCGCTGAATCATCGTGCCCATGGCTCCGTCGAGCACCAACACTCGCTGCCGCAGTGCGCTACGCAAGTCCATCATATCCGCATCAGAAGATTTGAGAGGCCACGCGGCGCACACTATCCGACGCCAGGAAGGTGTAGAAATGCAATCCGGGCACTCCGTGAGCAATCAGGTCGCGACATTGCTGCAAACACCATTCCACGCCCACTTCCTTAGCTTCGGCGTCGGTGGTGCACTTGCGCAATTCGGCAGCAAAAGGCTCGGGGATGTCGGAGCGGAACACACGCGGCAACACGTTCAATTGGTTGAGCAACACCACGGGCTTGATGCCGGGGATGATGGGCACATTGATGCCGGCCTCGCGGCAGCTCTCGACAAAGGCGTAGTATTTGCTGTTGTCGAAAAACATCTGCGTCACCAGATATTGCGCACCGGCATCCACCTTTTGCTTGGCGTAGCGGAGATCCGACTCCATGTTGGGCGCCTCTTCGTGTTTCTCGGGATAGCAAGCCATGCCATAGTTGAAGGGGGTTTCGATGCCTTCAAGTCGAGAGCCGTCAATGGAGATGCCTTGGTTGAAGAGGTTGACCTGCTGCTGGAGGTCGGTGGCGTGTTCGTGATAGAGTTTGGGATCTTGGTGAACCGTGTCGAGCGATTTGGCATCGCCGCGCAGGAGCAACAGGTTTTCAATGCCCAGGAAATTCAAATCGAGCAGAGCATACTCGGTTTCCTCCTTGGTGAAACCTTTGCAGATGATGTGAGGCACCGTGGCTATGCCGTATTTATTCTGAATGGCGCCGGCAATGGCCACCGTGCCCGGGCGTTTGCGCACGCTCACGCGTCGCAACGAGCCGTCGGGCTGTTCGCGAAACACGCTCTCGCTGTGGTGGGAGGTGATGTTGATATATTTGGGGTCGAATTCGCGCAACTTGTCGATGACGCGATACACGCCGTCGATGGCATTGCCCTTCAACGGGGGCAAAATCTCAAACGAGAAAATGGGCGATTTCGATTTCCGGATTTCTTCGATTACACTCATATTATATGTATAAATGTCTGTTTCTACCGTAAAGTTGTTACTTTTTCTGAGCCTCGAGGATGGCTTGCTGCAAATCCTCCATGATGTCGGCCGGCGACTCCAGGCCCACCGACAGACGAATCAGTTTGTCGCTGATGTCCATCTCGTCGCGCTGCTGCTGAGTGAGCGGGCCGAAGATGGTGCTGGCCGGATGGATGGCGAGTGTGCGATTGTCAAAGAGGTTGGTGGCACGCTTCACCACCTTCAAGGCATTGATGAACTTGAAGCACTCATCCTGAGAGCCGAGCTCAAAGGAGATCATTGCGCCGCTGTGGCCGCAATATTGCTCCATGCAGAGTTTGTGATAGGGGTTATCTTTGAGGCCGGGATAGGTGACTTTCACACCGGGGATGGCGCTAAGTTGCTCGGCCACTTGCTGCGCATTGGCCTCTTGAGTGGCGAAGCGAGTGTGAAGCGTTTCCAGACCGAGAGTTTGCATATATGCGGCATGGGGCGACATATATGCGCCAAGGTTCATCAGCAGGTCTTTGCGCATCACCCGCTGGAAATCGGGCAGGGTGCCATAGTCAATCACCAAGCCGCCGAGCGAAGTGGCACCGCCGGAGATATATTTCGTGCTCGACACCACCTCAACGTCAATGCCCAACGCTTTGGCGCTGAAGTGAGTGAAGGGAATCATGGTGGTGTCGGCCATCACGGCTGCGCCATGGGCATGAGCCAACTCGGCAAGGGCACGCACGTCGGCCACCTCAAGTTGCGGATTTGTCAGAATCTCCAGAAATACGCAACAGGTGTTGGGGTTGGCCTTGAGGGCTGCCTCCACTTCGGCCGGGTTGGTGAGGTCGCATAACACGGTGTTCACGCCAAACCTGTGCAGCGTCTGAGTCAACAGCAGATAGGTGTTGCCAAACAGATGACGCGAGGTGATGACAGTCTTGCCGGCAGCTGCCACAGACATGATGGCATTGCTGATGGCAGCCATGCCGGAGGTGAGTGCCACCACGTCGCGCGCACCGGTGAGATTGCGGATGATGCGTTCGAAGTGGATGACGGTGGGGTTTGTGACGCGCGAATAGTCGGGGGCGTCGGTGCGACCGCAGAAGGCGTCGGCCATCTCCGTGGCG
Source organism: uncultured Bacteroides sp. (assembly GCA_964549975.1). Taxonomy (GTDB): domain Bacteria; phylum Bacteroidota; class Bacteroidia; order Bacteroidales; family Muribaculaceae; genus UBA3263. The sequence continues at coordinate 25,826 of CAZJWM010000002.1, forward strand.
TTGTCGAATTCGTAGGCAAGAGTATGATAGACAGGCATTGCCAATGCGCCATAGGCATCGGGCTGAGGATATGCCGTGTGGATAATCTGAGTTTGAGGTTTCATTGTATTACTTGCGTTTCTTGTTATAAGGGTGTGATTGTTTATGTTCTGATTGGTTGCGCCCGGGGAAAATGCGGGCAATAAGGTCGGCACGATTGATGCGGCGCAGCGAGGCCATGATTCCGGGACGGCGTTGCGGGTCATACCAAAAGAAATATTGGCGCTGGGCCTCTTTCTGGCGGGCATCGACAGCGGTCCACACACGCTGGCCGGTGTAGGGATGCCAGCCCGAATAGAAGATCTCGGTGGAGAGGGTCATTGGGGTGGGGGTGAAGTCTTGCACCTGCTCCAGGTGCATGTCCATGCGGCGCGTTTCAGCGGCCAATTGAGCCATATCCTCTTCGCGGCAACCGGGGTGGCTGGAGATGAAGTAGGGGATGAGCTGTTGGCGCATGTCGTAGCGGCGATTCACCTCATCGAAGAAGGCGCTAAACTTATGGAAAAGCGAGAACGAGGGCTTGCGCATGATTTGAAGCACGGCGTCTTCGGTGTGTTCGGGCGCCACCTTCAAGCGGCCGGAGACGTGGTGAGCAATCAGTTCCTCGTTGTATTTTCGATTGCGGGCATCCACTTTGGGGTTGCCGGTGGGGTGCATCGACAGGTCGTAGCGCACGCCGCTGCCCACAAACGATTTCTTGACTTGAGGCATAGCGTCGACGGCTTTATATATTTCGAGCAGAGGGCCGTGGTCGGTGTTGAGGTTGGGGCAGGGTGAGGGGTGCAGACACGATGGGCGCAGGCACAAGGCGCAACGGCTCAGGTCTTTGCCGCCCATGGCATACATATTGGCCGATGGGCCGCCAAGGTCGGAGATATACCCCTTGAAATCGGGCATTTTGGTCACGGCCTCCACCTCGCGCAGAATCGACTCTTTGCTACGCGAAGCGATGAATTTGCCCTGATGAGCCGAGATGGTGCAGAATGCGCAACCGCCGAAGCAGCCGCGGTGCATACACACGGAGTGGCGTATCATCTCATAGGCGGGAATACGTTTGCCTTTGTAGCGCGGATGTGGCAGGCGAGTGTAGGGCAGGTCAAAGGTGGCATCAACCTCGGCCGTGGTCATCGGCGGATACATGGGGTTGACCTTCACGGCATGGCGGCCGTGTTGCTGCCAGAGCACCGTGTCGGGGCGCAGGCGATTGCTCTGCTGCTCAATGTGTTTGAAGTTGGCCGACTGCAGGCGTTTGTCGCGTTGACACTGCTCAAAGGAGTTGAGCACAATGTTATGTTCATCGGCGGCGGGGATGTCGGCAGCGCGCAGTTTCACCACAGTTTGCGGCAGGTCGGTCAACTGCGAAATCTTCTCTCCGGCAGCAAGATGAGCGGCTATCTCCACCACAGACTTTTCGCCCATGCCATAGATGATGAGGTCCACCGGGGCATCCATGATTATCGACGGGCGCAGACGATCTTGCCAATAGTCGTAGTGGCTCAATCGGCGCATCGAAGCCTCAATGCCGCCGGCCACAATGGGCACTTCAGGGTAGAGTCGGCGCAAGATTTCGGAATAGACAATTGTGGGATAGTCCGGACGAGCGCCATGTCGGCCATCGGGGGTGTAGGCATCGTCGCTGCGTCGACGTCGGGCGGCGGTGTAATGGTTCACCATCGAATCCATCGCGCCTGGCGACACGCCGAAAAACAGGCGCGGCGCACCAAACTTGCGGAAGTCGCGCAAGTCGTCCTGCCAGTTGGGCTGCGGCACGATAGCCACATTGTAGCCATGGGCCTGAAGAGTGCGACCAATCACGGCAGCGCCAAACGAAGGATGATCCACATAGGCATCGCCGGAGAAGATCACCACGTCGACGTGGTCCCAGCCCAGGGCCTGCATCTCCTTGACGGAGGTGGGGAGAAAACGATCTACGGAAGGAGTCATGCCTTAGCCGCCTCCTTTCTATCGAGAATATCTTGAAGTTTGAGCATCTCATCGCGCAGATGAGCGGCTTCGAGGAAGTCCATCTTCTTGGCGGCATCAATCATCTGCTGCTTGAGACGGTCGATGGCCTTACCCAATTCGGTGGAGTTCATATATTGCACCACGGGGTCGGCGGCCACTCCCACCGATGAATCGAATTCCGACTCGTAGGGAATAGGTTCGGCGGGTTTCTGCGCTGCCGGGCGCGATGATTTGCGTTTGGAATCGGTGGCCGGAGCGCTCTCGTGGTCGATGCCCACAATGCGATTGCGAGCTTTGACGATGGCTTGCGGCGTGATGCCATGTTCTTCATTGTAGGCCAGCTGCAGCGACCGACGGCGCTCGGTTTCTTCGATGGTCTGGCGCATGGAGTCGGTCACCTTGTCGGCATACATGATCACACGGCCGTTGAGGTTGCGGGCCGCGCGACCCACAGTCTGCGTCAGCGAGCGATGCGAGCGCAGGAAGCCCTCCTTGTCTGCATCGAGGATTGCCACCAGACTCACCTCCGGCAGGTCCAAGCCCTCGCGCAGAAGGTTCACACCGATGAGCACGTCGATGTTGCCGGCTCGCAGGTCGTCGAGAATCTTGATGCGGTCCATGGTTTTGACGTCGGAGTGCATATAGGCCGTCTGGATGTCGTATTTTGCGAGATAATCGTTGAGCTCCTCGGCCATGCGTTTGGTGAGGGTGGTCACCAAAACACGTTCGCCCACCTCCACTCGCTGCTGAATCTCCTCCATCAAATCGTCGATTTGATTCAGCGACGGACGCACTTCGATGATGGGGTCGAGCAATCCGGTGGGGCGAATAATCTGTTCCACAATCACACCCTCGGCCTTCTGCAGTTCATAGTCGGCCGGAGTGGCGGAGACGTAGATGGTCTGCGGCACCAGCGCCTCAAACTCGTCGAAGCGCAGCGGACGGTTGTCCATCGCCGCAGGCAGACGGAAACCATATTCCACCAGATTGGTTTTGCGCGAGAGGTCGCCGCCATACATTGCGCGAATTTGCGGCACGGTGACGTGGCTCTCGTCGATGATGGTGAGATAGTTTTCGGGGAAATAATCTAGCAGGCAGAATGGGCGGTCGCCGGGTTGGCGTCCGTCGAAATAGCGCGAATAGTTTTCGATGCCGGAGCAGTGGCCCAGTTCGCGAATCATCTCCATGTCGTAGGTCACGCGCTCGCGGATGCGTTGCGCCTCCACGGGGCGACCTTCTTCGTTGAAGTCTTCCACACGGCGCTCCATGTCTTCGCCGATTTTGAAGAGCGCGGATGTGACGCGCTCCTTCGAGGTGACAAACAGGTTGGCGGGATATATCAAGAAGCTGTCTTCCACCCCCAGCGTCACGCCATCCTGCGGATGAATGGTGGAAATCGACTCAATTTCGTCGCCCCAAAACACCACTCTCAGCGTGATCTCCTCATAGGCCAATCGAATCTCCACAGTGTCGCCCTTCACGCGAAACGTGCCGCGGCCGAGTTCCACCTCGTTGCGGGAATAGAGCGAGTCAACCAGCTGACGCAGAAACACGTTGCGAGCAATCTTCTGCCCGGTGTGAATCTCCACCACATTGGCATCGAAGTCATCGGGGTTTCCCATGCCGTAGATGCAGCTCACCGACGACACAACAATCACATCCTGTCGGCCCGACAACAGAGCCGACACGGTGGACAGTCGCAGACGTTCAATCTCATCGTTAATCATCAGGTCTTTCTCAATGTAGCGGTCGATGCCGGGAATGTAGGCTTCAGGCTGATAGTAGTCGTAGTAGCTCACAAAATATTGCACCGAATTGTTGGGGAAGAACTGCTTAAACTCCGAAAATAGCTGAGCGGCAAGCGTTTTGTTGTGGCTGAGAATCAGCGTTGGGCGTTGCACACGCTCAATCACATTGGCCATGGTGAACGTCTTGCCGGAGCCGGTGACGCCAAGCAACACTTGCGACTGCTCACCGGCCTCAACTCCGGCGGCCAAAGCGTCGATGGCTTGGGGCTGATCGCCGGTGGGCTTATACTGTGATGAAAGTTCAAACTTCATATTACGGCAAAGATACGAAACTTTTCGCGCATGGCAAACTTTTTTCAAAACAAACCACCGGAGAAATCTCGGGTGCGAAATAAATTGGGCGAAAAGTGTGAATTTTGTGCAAAAATGGAGAAAAAGTGCTGTTAAAAAGCCACTGTTCGGAATTTTATTCGTAACTTAGCGAGAAAAACGTTTCAACAGAATCGAATCAGCATGACTTTGCGTCCTCTACATACTCTACTCATTTCATTATCATTGATGCTGGCAGCGCCCACAACGTGGGGCAAAACCGACATCGAAAAATATCACGACGACATCGCCGAGCTGTCGGTGGAAGACAACATCATGTCGCCCGACGTGCCCAAGAAGGCTCTCGCCAAGGTGAAAAACAAGCAAGCCACGCTCACATCCACTCTCACCGCCAAAGGACTGAAAGTGGAGCGCATGCGCAACGACTTGGTGAGAATCATCACCGTGCCCGTGTCGGAGCTGTTTGCCCCAAACGACACCGTGCTCTCCACCTACGCCACCAAAACCCTCGACTTGTTTGTGCCCTACCTGAAGGTGCCCGACATGTATAAAGTGCTGGTGGTGGTCCACTCCGACAACACCGGCTCCGAAGAATATCTCAACCACCTGACCGACGCCCGCTCGCAAGCCATTGTGGACTATTTCAGCCGCAAAAAGCTGAACACCGACGGAGTGATCCCCTACGGCTACGGCACCGACGAACCGCTGGCGCCAAACGACACCCGCGCTAATCGCGCCATGAATCGCCGCGTGGACTTCTACTTCATCCCCGGCCCCGAAATGATTGAACGCGCCAAAAACGGCACATTATAAGCATCCAAACCTTAACATCACAAAAACTCACGCAAATCAATGAACAGAAAAGGAAAGCTCTACTTCAGATACGGCACCATGGGCTCCGCCAAAACGGCGCTGCTGCTCACCACGGCCTACAACTTTGAGGAACGCGGCATGCGCTACGTGTGTCTCAAGCCGATAATCGACACTCGCGACTCCTCAAACGTGATTCGTTCACGCATAGGCATCGAACGCGAGTGTCGCTGGATTATGAGCGACACCGACCTCTATATGCTGGCCCAAGAGCTGTTTGAAGAGTCGATGTGTGTCATCGACTGGTTTCTCATCGACGAGGCCCAATTTCTCACCACCGAACAAGTCGACCAACTGGCTCGAGTGGTGGACGACTACGGCAGCAACGTGATTTGCTACGGTCTGCGCACCGACTTCCGCACTCAGCTCTTCGAAGGCTCAAAGCGCCTGTTTGAGATTGCCGACACCATCGACGAAATCAAAAGCACCTGCACCTGCGGCCGCAAAACCATTGTCAACGCCCGCATCGGAGCCAACGGCGACTTCGTCGACGAAGGTGCGCAAGTGGAAATCGGCGGCGACGACCGCTACATTGCCGTGTGTCGCAAATGCTGGCGCAACAAGCACATCGAACAAGCCTCGCGAGACTCCCTCCCATTTGTTTAACCACTCGACATCTCCCGGTCTATGCGCAAATTCCTGATATCAGCTCTCACGGCATGCCTCTGCTCCATGACAGCCAACGCCATCACCTTTGAGAACGAAACGCTCAACTATCGCGTCACCTACAAGTGGGGCCTCATCCAAAAGGATGCCGGCAGCGCGTGGATGAAACTCACCCGCAAAGGCGACAAATATAACGCCACTCTGGCTGCCGCCACCTTGCCATGGGCCGACAAAATCTTCTGTGTGCGCGACACCCTCACCGGCACATTCGACTCTCAGATGCGTCCGCTGCGCTATGTCAAGTCCACCCACGAAGGCGGAGATTGGCGCCACGACACCATCACCTACACCTACAACTATTCGACCACCACGGGAAAGTGTCACCGCTACAAACGCACCAAGAAGGGCAACGTCTCAACCAACGACACCATTCTCACGTCGAAGAGCACGGTGGTGGATATGCTCAGCGTCTACTATTACGTGCGCCAACTCCCCTTTGAGACGATGAAATCCGGACAAACGAGCCACTCAATCATCTTCTCCGCAAAAAAGAAAGAAAACCTCACCATCACCTACAAAGGCATTGAAGACATTGAGGTGAACGGCAAGAAATATCACTGCTACAAAATTCACTTCCGCTTCACATCCGAAAGGATGAAAGACTCTTCAGCGCCTATGGAGGCGTGGCTCACCACCGACGGCACGCGTGTGCCGGTGAAACTCGTGGGCGAGCTCTCCGTGGGCAAGATTCAAATCATAATGAAATAAATAATCCTATTCCACCAACTCAATAGTTAGATGAAATCATATCTTACGCTCTCGCTCATGGCCGCTGCTGCAATCAGCGCCATGGCTCAAACTCCCGTCGAAACCGACACCGTGAAAGCCGCTGAGGCCGACACCGTGAAGGGCTTCGTATTCACCGACGTCATCAAAATCCCCACCACATCCGTTAAGGATCAAAACAAGTCGGGCACATGCTGGTGTTTTGCCGGCACGTCGCACCTTGAGGATGAAATCCTCCACAACGGCGGCGACTCACTCAACCTCAGCGAAATGTGGACCGTGCGCCACTGCTACCTGGAAAAGGCTCGCCGCTACGTGCGCACCCAAGGCAACGGCCACTTCTCGGCCGGCGGCAGCATCCTCGACGTGCCTCACGTGTTTGAAACCTACGGCATTGTCCCCGAAGATGTCTACAGCGGCCTGAACTACGGCGAAGAAAAGCATGACCACACCGAGCTCGACAACGCCATCACCGCCTACCTCAACGTGGTGGCCCACGGCAAAAAGCTCTCCACCGCTTGGGAAGCCGGCCTGAACGGCATCTTCGACGCTTACTTCGGCCCGCTGCCCACCACCTTCACCTACAATGGCAAGACCTACACCCCCGAAAGCTATGCAGCCTCGCTGAAGCTCAACATGGACGACTACGTGCCCCTGACCTCGTTCACCCACCATCCCTTCTACAAAGCCTTTGGCCTGGAAGTGGCCGACAACTGGCTCTGGGGCCAATACTACAACCTGCCGCTCACGGAATTTAAGGCCGCTGTGGACTACGCCCTCGAAAAAGGCTACACCGTGGTGTGGGCCGCCGACGTCAGCGAAAAAGGCTTTAAATGGAAAGAGGGCTACGCCGTGCTTCCCGCCGAAAAGATTGAAACAAACATGGACGCCACCGAACTGGCCCGTTGGGTGAAACTCAGCGACTCCGACCGCGAAGCCGAACGCTTCAACGTGGAAGATCCCGCTCACTTGACCGAAATGGAAGTAACCCCCGAAATCCGCCAAGAGATGTTCGACCGTCTGGAAACCACCGACGACCACGGCATGGTGATTGTGGGCACCGCCACCGACCAAGCCGGCAATCGCTACTACAAGGTGAAAAACTCGTGGGACACCAACCAAGTGTATGGTGGCTACTTCTACGTGTCGGAGCCATACTTCCTGGCCAAAACCATGAGCGTGTTGGTCAACAAAAACGGTCTGCCTAAAGGCACTCTGAAAAAGCTCAACATCAAATAATCTCAGCAATGAAACCTACCGCTATGACTGCCGTTGCCGTGGCTATGCTACTGGCAACGGCGTCATGCAAAACCAACGAAACCAACTACAGAGCCGCCTATGAAGCCGCTCTGCAGAAACGCGCACAAGAGGAGGCCGACGACGGACTTGACGAAGCGGCCCACAAAGCTCTGGTGCGCACCTCCACGGCCATCACTCGCGTCGCCACAATCGGCGGCGTCGACTCCGTGGTCACCACCACGCGCCACATGGTGGTGATGCTCGAGGGCGACAGCGTGGCGCAACCGCCGCAATATTCCGTGGCCGTGGCTCAATTTCGCCAGCAGTTCAACGCCAAAGCCATGTGCTCGCGTCTGCGCGGCGAAGGCTTCCCCGATGCCTACGTGTGCAAAACCGGCGACCCGATCTACATCGTGTCGGTCTGCGGCGACGATGACGAAACCGTAGCCGCAAAACTCTACGACGACATTCGCCACAAATCCTCCATCTCCTTCACTCAGAACTATCCCATGCTGATTCGCTCGGCAGGATATTATCCTCAAAAGAAGACGAAATGATTCTTACTTCATCGCTTGAACAACTGGGCAGATATTGCCTGTTTATGAAACGCGTGCTGACCATCCCCGACCGTTGGCGCGAGTTCTTCCGTCGCACCTACATGGAGGTGTGCAAACTTGGTCTTGACTCCATTCCGCTGGTGGTGATTATCTCCGTATTCATCGGCGCCGTCATAGCTATTCAGATGCAACTCAACATATCCTCGCCGCTGATTCCACGCTATTCCGTGGGCTTGGCCACTCGCGACATTGTGTTGCTCGAATTTTCATCCTCAATCCTCTGTCTGATTCTCGCCGGCAAAGTCGGCTCAAACATCGCCTCCGAAATCGGCACAATGCGCGTCACCGAGCAAATCGACGCCCTCGAAATCATGGGTCTCAACTCCGCCAACCTGCTGGTGTTGCCCAAGATTGTGGGCTTCCTGATTTTCATCCCGGTGCTCACGGTGCTGAGCATGGGCACCTCGCTGATTGGCGGCCTGGGCGTGGCCGTGTTTACCGACATCATCACGGTTGACACCTACACCTACGGCCTGCAAGCCTTCTTCACCGAATGGTATGTGTGGTATTCAATCATCAAGTGTCTGGTCTTCTCGGTGATCATCACCTCGGTGGCCTCCTTCTTCGGCTACAACGTGAAGGGTGGGGCACTCGAAGTGGGCAAGTCGAGCACCGACGCCGTGGTTTGCTCCAGCGTGTTGATTCTTTTGTTTGACGTAATTCTCACCAAACTCCTGCTGCAATGATTGAAGTAAAAAATGTGATCAAATCTTTTGACGGCAAAACGATTCTCCACGATGTGTCGTGTGAATTTCAGTCCGGCAAAACCAATCTGATAATCGGTCAGAGCGGCTCGGGTAAAACCGTGTTGATGAAGTCGGTGATTGGCCTCGTGAAGCCCGACAGCGGCAAAATCCTTTTCGACGGCCGCGACCTTCTGGCCATGAATGCCGACGAGGTGCGCAAACTGCGCACCGAGATTGGCATGCTCTTCCAAGGGGCGGCTTTGTTCGACAGCGAAACCGTGCTTGGCAACGTGATGTTTCCACTGAAGATGCTATCCAACATGACCGCCGCCGAGCAGCGCGACCGCGCCCAATTCTGTCTGGAGCGCGTCAACCTCAAAGGGGCCGACGCAAAATATCCTTCGGAAATCTCCGGCGGCATGCAAAAACGCGTGGCCATTGCCCGCGCCATTGCCCTGAACCCGAAATATCTGTTCTGCGACGAGCCCAACTCCGGACTGGATCCGCGCACATCGATTGTGATCGACGAGCTGCTCCACGACATCACACAAGAATATAACATCACCACGGTGATCAACACCCACGACATGAACTCCGTGTTGGGCATCGGCGAAAACATCGTCTTCCTCAACAAGGGCCACCGCGAATGGGTGGGCAACATGAGCCAAATCTACCGCTCCGACAATCAGGCCTTGATTGACTTTGTGTTTGCCACCGACATCTTCCGCAAGGTGCGCGACTACGTCAACGAGCACAATCTGAAATGAATCTCACCAAAGGAGCAGCGACAAAACTGATTATGGCCGCAGCACTTCTGCTGACGGCCTCGGCTTGCTCCGTGAAGCGCGCGGCGCAGTCCACCAAGCCCTCAATCAGCAGCTCCGCCGGCAAACCCACGACGCTGACAAAGCCCGTGGAGATCAGCGACACCGACGCCAAACGCCTCATCGCCGAGGCGCGCAAATGGATTGGCACCCCCTACAGCTATGGCGGATCCACTCGCCAAGGCACCGACTGCTCCGGCTTTGTGATGTCGGTCTATCGCGACGTGTTGGGCATGAAATTGCCCCGCTCGTCGGCCGAACAAGAGCAATATAGCATCAACATCAAGCGCGACGAGTTGAAGCCCGGCGACTTGGTGTTTTTCTGCACGGGCGGCGGCAGCCGTGTGTCGCACGTTGGACTCTACACCGGCGGTGGCCACATGATTCACGCTTCAACATCGCGCGGTGTGATCGACTCGGCCCTCGACGAGCGCTACTATCAGCGCACCTACCATTCCTGTGGGCGCGTGCTCTCATCCGATTTGCCCGACACGGCGCCCATCAAGGCCGCGGAGGTGATAGACCTCGACCGCGCCATCAACTTTCAAATGGACTCAATTTATGTCAGCGACCCCTCAATATTCAATTGAACTGCTTGCCCCGGCTCGCAATGCCGAGATTGGCATTCAGGCCATACGCCACGGCGCCGATGCCGTGTATATCGGTGCCGATAGCCACGGCGCACGAGCTGCAGCCGGCAACTCCGTGGAGGATATTGCCCGACTTGTGGACTATGCTCACCGATTCGGCGCCCGCGTCTACGTGACCATCAACACCATCATCTTCGACAAGGAGTTGGCCGCCGTGGAGCAACTGATTCGACGTCTCTACGCCGTTGGGGTGGATGCGCTGATTGTGCAAGATTTGGCCGTGTTGCGCATGGAGATTCCGCCCATTGCGCTGCACGCATCCACGCAGTGCGACATCCGCACGCCCCAATTGGCGCGATTCTACGAAAGTCTTGGATTCAGCCAGTTGGTGATGCCTCGCGAATGTTCGCTGGAGCAGCTCGGCGAGATGCGCCGGGCCACATCGGTGCCGCTCGAAGCCTTTGTGCACGGCGCACTCTGCGTGAGCTACAGCGGCGACTGCTATGCCAGCCAGGTGGTGAGCGGCCGCAGCGCCAACCGCGGCACCTGCGCCCAACTCTGCCGTTTGCCCTACACCCTCACCGATGCCACCGGTCGCGTCATTGCCGCCGAAAAACATCTGCTTTCGCTTCGCGACATGAACCGCATGGCCCACCTTTCCGAGATGATTGCCGCCGGAGTGAGCTCCTTCAAGATTGAAGGCCGACTGAAAGACGCCGCATACGTGAAAAACGTGGTCAGCGCCTACGACATTGCCCTGCGACGCCTTGGTGTGAAGCGCACCTCGCGCGGAGTGGTGGAGCGGCAGTTCACCCCCGACGTGTCGCTGAGTTTCAATCGCGGATTCACATCCTATTTTCTCACGCAGAAGATGCCGCAAGGAATTGCGTCTATCGATTCTCCGAAAAACGTCGGCGTGGAGATTGGCCGGGTGGCCGCCGTGAAAGGGAAAAACATCACCCTGTCCAAAGCCACAGCGCTGACCAACGGCGACGGATTGACCTACTTCAACGCCGCCGGACGGCTCTGCGGCATCAGAGTGAACCGCGTGGATTCGCCCACACGATTTGCGGCAGCAGAGGCCGTCAACGGACTCGCCGTCGGCACCACCATCTACCGCAATTTCGATAAACGATTTGACGACACGCTCTCCGGCGACACCGCCAACAGACTGATTCCGCTGTCGCTGCGCTTGCGCCGAGCCGGGCAGATGCTCGTGTTGGAGGAGGCCGGCGGAGTTAGTGCCACCACAGAGTGGGCCGACGTGCAGCAGGCCAAATCGCCCCAAGAGGAGGCTCGCCGCCGAGTGATTGGCAAATTGGGAAACACCGTCTATCAATTGGAAAGCCTCACAGACGAACTCGCCCACGAATTTGTGCCGGCATCAGCCCTCACCGAATTGCGCCGAGCCTTTGTGGCGGCAATGGATTGCCACATCCAAGCCACTCACCGCTTTGACTATCGCCGCAAGGAGGATGCCGCCGCCACGTTCCCCGACCGTGAGCTGACGTATCATGCCAACGTGGCCAACCGCTTGGCGGAAAAGGTGTATCGCGCCCATGGCGTGAGCGGCCATATCGAGCCGGCTTTGGAATTGCAGCCGTCGCCCAAGAAGCCCATAGTGGTGATGACCACCCGCCACTGCCTGCGCCGCGAAATGGGCCGATGCCTGAAGACGCCGGCAGGGCGCGAATGGGCCGAACCGCTCACTCTGGCGGCGCAAGGATTCTCGCTTGACGTGAAATTCGATTGCGTCAACTGCCAAATGCAGCTCATCAAGGTCAATTGACCGCGAGAATCTCAGGATGCTCTGCGCGGAGTTTCTTGGTGAACTTCTTCACCACCTCTGAGTAGCTGTGGCGAATCAGCGCCTTCACAAAATCGTCGTGGAGTTGGCCGGTGAGCAACACCTGATTCCAATATTTTTTGTTCCAATGCCACGCCGGCTGTATGTCGTCGTAGCTGTCGCGCAGGTCAATGGCATAGTCGGGGTCACACTTCACGGTGAGCCACTCAGGTTTGTCGAAATTCAGAAACGCGAATATCTTGCCGCAAACGCGCAGCAACAAGCAGTCGTCGCCAAAGGCCATATCTTCAGTGGCCATCGGCAGCGACAGGCAATATTCTCTAACGCTCTCTATGTTCATCGTATATAGTTGGGTTTAACGCTGCAAAGTTACAAATTTCATCAACTATTCTTGCAAGATTGGCGGAATTTGATTACTTTTGTTCATCGCAACTAACAACACATGATCAAGCCCTTAATTCTGACATTGCGGCCTCAGCAATGGCTGAAAAATCTCTTTATTTTCCTGCCACTGTTTTTCGACCGCCATCTCTTTGAGTGGAGCTACCTGCTCCCCGCGGTGATTGCATTCTTTGCCTTCAGCTTTGCAGCCGCGTCAATCTACTGCTTCAACGACATCTACGACGCCGAGGCAGACCGTCAGCACCCCATCAAGTGTAGGCGACCGATTGCAAGCGGAGCCATTGGCAAGGCCACGGGCTACGCTCTGATGGCCGCGTCGCTGATGGCCGCGTTTGCCATCCTGCTGATTTCGCAACCGCTGATGGGCGGAAAGGCCACCTATCTGATGGGAATCATTGCGTTCTACTACGTGATGAACTTGGCCTACTGCATAGGGCTCAAGCAGAAGGCTATTGTCGACGTGTTTATCATCGCCCTGGGCTTTGTGTTGCGCATATTGATGGGCGGCGTTGCCACCGGCATCTACATCTCTCACTGGATCATATTGATGACCTTTCTTTTGGCCCTGTTTCTCGCCTTTGCCAAGCGACGCGACGACGTGGCCATCTATGAGACCTCCGGCGTGAAAGCCCGCAAAAACATCGACCGCTATAACCTCGACTTCATGAACCAGGCCATCACCGTGGTGGCCAGCGTCACCATGGTCTGCTATATCATGTACACCGTGTCGGAGGATGTGGTGGCGCGCATGGGCAGCCACTACGTCTACGTCACCGCCATTTTCGTTCTCGCAGGCATCATTCGCTATCTGCAAGTGACCATAGTCGACGTGAAAAGCGGCAGCCCTACCCGTGTGTTGATGAAAGACCGCTTCGTGCAAGCATGCGTGGCCGGATGGTTGCTGACGTTTGCCCTAATCCTCTATTTCTAAGCCGCGATGACAAAAAAGCACGTAGCCGCTTTCGACTTCGACGGCACAATCACCCGGCGCGACACGCTGATTGAGTTTATCCGTTTTGCGTGCGGCAACGTGCGCTTCCTATCGGGCTTTCTGCTCTATAGCCCGCTGCTCGTGGCCTTCAAACTCGGTCTTTATCCAAATTGGAAAGCCAAACAGCGCATCTTCACCCGCTTCTTCGGCGGCATGGACCACGCCCGATTTCGCCGTCTCTGCGAGGATTTCTATCAGCAGCGAGGCCAATCGTTAATCTATCACGAAGCTCAAGAATGCATCAGAGAGCATCTGGCCGCAGGAGATGACGTGGTCATCATCTCAGCCAGCGCTGAAGATTGGGTGAAACCGTTTGCCCGGGCCTTGTGCGTGAGCCACCTGCTGGCCACGCAATTGGAGCTCACCAACGACGGCTGCCGCCTAACCGGCCGTTTTGCGTCGGCCAACTGCTACGGCGCGGAGAAGGTGGAGCGACTGCGCTCGCTCTACCCCCGGCGCGACGAAATCAGGCTGACAGCCTACGGCGACAGCCGCGGCGACAAAGAGCTACTGGCCTACGCCGACACCGCCCGCCTCAAACCCTTCCACCACTAAAGCCCCGTCATCATATAACGGGGCTTTTCGGCAGCAAGGAGTGACGGTAGACGAGGGCGTGGAGATAACCACAGGTTTCGCTGTCTGCTGAGTAGGCGGCAATGCAATTGTCGATGCAATCGGCGTATTCCCACGCATTTTCCGCGCTATAGAATTTGCCGCAGTTTGCGAGGAGCGCCCTCAACTTATTGGTGTCATCGGTCTCTTCAAGCATATATTTGTCGAGCTGCGACAGATAGCCGCTAAGCAAATGCTCCGCTGCCGACAGGCGAGACAACGTCAGGTCGCTATGCCAAAGATAGCGGTTTAGCATCATCGACACGCTCCGGCCACGCATGACGCAGTCCACCAACGTGGCCAACGCACCATCCTGCACTGAGCCTGATTCAAATGATATATTGAGGCCATATCGTTCGATAGCAGAATCCTCCATATAATATTTCAATTCATGCTCAACGATGTGGAGCGTTCTGCGGCAGGGTTTGCCCTCGTAAAACTGCTCAAGCACCCTGCGGAAAATGTCGTGCGGCGAAACAATGTCGAACAGAGTCATGCATGAGCGCACTTTCTTGGCATCAACATATCCGAGGATTGACTCTGCCGACCGCCCGACGTTGTCCAAAAGTGCATTAGTGATTGCTTTGAGATTTCCACTAAGGGAATCATTCTCCCAATAGGCTTTGGCCTCCAAGAGAGAAGTCAGGGCATAGGTCCGAGAGCGTTGGCTATGGCCCAGTCCATAAATCTGTGGGAAGATATACCATATCCAATGGCTTTGCTTCTTGCCGCTACGAATCTCTTCAAGCGCAATGTCGAAAACGCCATTGGCTTGAGCGGCAATAAAACGGTTTACGTTTGGTGCTTTCATTGTTGATTTAGTTATTGTTATAGCCAAACTCTCTGGTTCCAAATTTGCGCTTGTATAATGACTCACGATCGATTGCTTGCTCATCCGGGATTCTTAGTGGCAACGTTTCAAGAATGCACCATTGGAAATTTTTCTTTGCGTATTCAGGATCCGTTTCAAGCAGTTTTGAGAGTGAAACATCTCCACCATGACCTGTTTCGGCATATTGTGCCCAACGCCCCCAAATGCCTTGTTTGTTATATGTTGAGCCGATGTAGTGGCGGCCATTACTCTTGTCAAGAATTAGGTAGATGCAATTGCAACTTTCCAATTTCGCTTTCCATTCTTGGTTGTGAGGGCTGTGAAATATCCGGTATAATTGGCCGTAAGATAGCATGACATCCTCAAAACGAGTAAAAACTGGGATGTCATCGTCCATGAGACCTCTGTCTATGCGAATTACGGGCATCATGTTTTGATATTTCTGAAGCCAGCTGATAGGATTGTTCCAGTCGATGATTACGCGCTCTTTTAGCAACTCAAAACCATCAATTTCGTGCATTTCAAACAAATAGATTGTTTCGCCTTTGTCGGTCTTTCCGCATTCGCCAATTATGTCGCCGACTTTGTACACTCCAACGAATCTTGAAGTACAACTTTCTTCGCCAATGAAAGAAACGATATAATCTACGTTTGCGAACGATTTAGCTAACTGCTCGCTTTGATAGCGAATGAATGCTTCTCTATCGTTGAGATAGATGTCATAGAGCGAGTTGAGGTATTCTTTACCTCCAATAATTTTGACCTTACGAGCGTCTTTGTGACGAATAAGCCTGATTCGCTTGGGATCGGCGTTTTCAAACTCTTCATTTCTTCCTTTTAGCAACTCTTGTATAGTTGCGATATAGTTTTTCTTTTCCATTGTAATGTAAGTTTTTATTTGTTCCAGTGAAATTGGGCGCCGATGGTGTCGAGGACTTCGTATTTCCATGGCTCTTGTTCAAAGTTTGGCGTAAAACGAGCCATCAGCATCTTTAGCTTGTGCTGTTCATTGTCATCATCCATGTTGTTGAATGACATGACACGCTCTGTGACCGTTGTCAGAGGATATTCATTCCAATCAAGCTGGTAGAATACGGTGCCCACACGTTTTAGCTTTTTGCCACGACATTCCGAGAGCAGAAGTACAGTGTCACCGAGTTTGAATCCATAGCCATTGTCAAGCGCACAGACAGCCAACCGACAGCGACTGCGGTTCTGCTCGATTTCAATTACGTCACCGGTGTAGATTTCCTCGCCGACAACATCCTTAAAGCCGGTGGCAACACCTGCCAAGATAGCGCGATGAGCAAAGCCTCTACCTTCGCATTCATCGTGGAATACACCTTCAACAACATCTTGATTGTGGTCCGGTGTCCAACGTTCGTCCTTTTCCCAAACGTACATTCCAAGATCGGCAAAGAAGAAACAGTTGCAGAGCTTTGTATAGCCAAACTCATCAGTATCACAGACGTATCGTATTCTTACGTCGGGCACGAAATTGCGCATCCCGGCTCCAATGGCGTAGAGATGTTTCTCGCTGAGCCATTTCAGCATGTCGTCGGTGATTACTGCCGGAGTTTCAATCTTCGGAGTGACGCTGTTTGAAA
>CAZJWM010000003.1:0-17174 GCA_964549975.1 uncultured Bacteroides sp.
TCCACCTTGTCATCTCCCCCTCCGCCATAAAACAACAAAACCCAATAGCTTGATAAACAGGGGCTACCGGGATTCAACATTGCAAAGGTAATAACAATTTCCCATTCCCCCAAAGATTTTGCCCAAAATTTACTACCTTTGCATAAGAAACCACAGCTTACAGTAAGAATATGAACCTCTCACTGAATACCGTTGTACCACCTAAATATCATAGCAACTCACAAAAAAGCGAGAATCCTCGCCGTAAAGAGGTGTGTATAAACAACAAAACCCAATAGCTTGATATACAGAGGCTACTGGGATTCAAGTATGCAAAGGTAATAACAATTTCCCATTCCCCCAAAGATTTTGCCCAAAAAGTTACCGCATCAAACAGGCAATATGTAGCATGGTTGAGTGCTGACGATGCATCGGAGATGCTGGTTATTTGTAACCCCGGCTTGCCGCAGGCTAGCCGGGGGCCGCGCTGAGCCCTCACGAGCTACCTCGAAGAGGTTGTCACCAGAGCGACACTGGTGACATGGTCTCCGACCAAGTGATTGTGTATCAGCGCAGTGCTCCCCACCTAGGCCGCTGTGCGGCCAAGATGGGGTTTTAGGATAACCAGCCTCTCCGAGGCATCGCATCCGCTTGATTTACAGTTGGATCTTTTTTTTGTGCGGTTACCCTCGGCTTTTTGCCAAATGTGCGCTCATTTTGTGGGTTGGTGACGGGAAAAATGGGGTTGGAATTCACGCGAATTTTTGCTAACTTTGCAGTCAGTTATGGGTCGACTCCTATGCATTGATTACGGACGTAAGCGCTGCGGCGTGGCTGCGACCGACGCGCTGCGCATCGTGGCATCGCCGGTGGCCACCGTGCCGGCGGCTGACTTACTGCAATTTATCCTCGACTACGTTGGCCGCGAAAAGGTCGATGCCGTGATTATCGGCAAGCCCGTGACGCTGCGCGGCCTCCCCAGCGAGTCGTGGCGCTACATTGAGCCCTTTGCCGCACGTCTGCGCCGCGCTCTGCCTCAGGAGATTGAGATCCGATTCTACGACGAGCGATTCACCTCCACTCTGGCCCATCAGGCCATGATTGACGGTGGGTTGGGCCGCAAAGCGCGCCAAGACAAGGCGCTGGTGGACCGCACGGCCGCCACCATCATTCTCAACGATTATTTACAAAGCCGCTACAATATATGAAACTTCCCATTTACCTATATGGCACCCCGGTGTTGCGCGAAATTGCCAAGGACGTGCCCGCCGACTATCCCGACCTGAAGAAGCTCGTGGCCGATATGTTCGACACGATGTATGCCGCCGAAGGTTGCGGCCTGGCCGCTCCGCAGATTGGCAAGTCGATTCGTCTGGTGGTGATTGATGCCGACGTGTTGGGTGAGCAATACCCCGAATGTGCCGGCCGCAAGTTTGCGCTGATCAACCCCACGGTGGAGGTGCTCGACGGCGAGCCGGTGGGCCGCAACGAAGGTTGCCTGAGCCTGCCCGGACTGAGCGAAAACGTCAACCGTGTGGAGCATATCCGCCTGACCTGGACCGACGAAAATCTGGAGCAACACTCCGAGGAGATGTCGGGCTTCCTGGCTCGCATTGTGCAACACGAGTGTGACCACCTCGTGGGCAAAATCTACATGGACCACGTGAGCGCCACGCGCCGCATGCTTCTGCGCACCAAGCTGCGCAACATGGTGGAGGGCCGCATCTCTTGCGACTATCCCGTGCGCAGCGCCAACAAACGCCGCTAACCCTCTAATCTTTCAAAACAACTTTAGTGTATGGCTGACGACAAGAAAATCATATTCTCCATGGTGGGTGTGTCGAAAATCTACCCGCCTCAGAAACAAGTGCTCAAAAACATCTACCTGTCGTTCTTCTATGGCGCCAAAATCGGCATCATCGGTTTGAACGGTTCGGGTAAGTCTTCGCTGCTGAAAATCATTGCCGGAGTGGACAAGAGTTTTCAGGGCGAGGTGGTGTTCTCCCCCGGCTATTCCGTGGGCTATCTCGAACAGGAGCCTCATCTCGACCCGTCGAAGACGGTCATTGAGGTGGTGCGCGAGGGTGTGCAACCCATCATGGATATGCTCGCCGAGTTCGACCAAGTGAACGCCGCCTTCGGTGATGCCGATGCCGACTTTGATGCACTGCTTGCCCGCCAAGCCGAACTTCAAGATAAACTCGACGCTGCCGACGCCTGGAACATCGACTCCAAGCTCGAACGCGCCATGGACGCGCTGCAATGCCCGCCCGACGACCAAAACGTGAGCACCCTGAGCGGCGGCGAACGTCGCCGCGTGGCCCTCTGCCGTCTGCTGTTGCAACAGCCCGACGTGTTGCTGCTCGACGAGCCCACCAACCACCTCGACGCCGAGTCGATCGACTGGCTCGAACAACACCTGCAGCAATATCCCGGCACGGTGATTGCCATCACCCACGACCGCTACTTCCTCGACCACGTGGCCGGATGGATTCTCGAACTCGACCGCGGCGAAGGTATCCCCTGGAAGGGCAACTACTCCTCGTGGCTCGAACAGAAAACCAAACGCATGGCTCAAGAGGAGAAGCAGGCCAGCAAACGTCGCAAAACTCTGGAACGCGAATTGGAGTGGGTGCGCATGGCTCCCAAGGCCCGTCAGGCCAAGGGTAAAGCCCGTCTGAACTCCTACGACCGCCTGCTCAACGAAGACCAGAAGCAGCGCGAAGAGAAGCTCGAAATCTTCATCCCCAACGGCCCTCGTCTGGGCAACAAGGTGATTGAAGCCACCGGCCTGAGCAAGGCCTTCGACCGGAAAGTGCTCTTCAAAGACCTCAACTTCTCGCTGCCCCCCAACGGCATTGTGGGCGTGATTGGCCCCAACGGCGCCGGTAAGACCACGCTCTTCCGCCTGATTATGAAGCAGATGGAACCCGACTCCGGCAGCTTCGACGTGGGCGAAACCGTCAAGATTGCCTACGTGGACCAAACTCACCACGACCTGTTGCCCGAAAAGAGTGTCTACGAAGTGATTTCGCATGGAGTGGAGAGCTTCCGCATGGGTGGCCGCGACGTCAACGCCCGCGCCTATCTGAGCAAGTTTAACTTCTCCGGCGCCGACCAAGAGAAGAAGGTGGGCGTGCTCTCCGGCGGCGAACGCAATCGCCTCCACCTGGCCATGGCCCTGAAGCAAGAGGGCAACGTGTTGCTCCTCGACGAACCCACCAACGACATCGACGTAAACACTCTGCGCGCCCTCGAAGAGGGTCTCGAGGAGTTTGCCGGATGCGCCGTGGTGGTGAGCCACGACCGCTGGTTTCTCGACCGCATATGCACCCACATCCTCTCGTTTGAGGGCGATGGCGAAGTGGTCTACTACGAGGGCTCATATTCCGACTACGAGGAATATAAACGCGCCCACACCCCCGACGGCAAGGAACCGCGCCGTCGCCGCTACCGCAAACTAATGGAATAAATCATGCAAAACAGATTAACTTATATCTCACTTTTGGCAGGGGCAGCACTGGTGGCTGCCTCTTGCTCAAAGTCAGCCCCCCAAGGTTGGAGCATTGAAGGCACCGTGCCTGCCGGCACTCAGTGTGTGCTCATCGAGGGCGCCGGCAGCAATGCCTATTGGAGCCTGATTGACTCCGTCAACCCCGAAACCAACGGCTCATTCAAATATCAGAGCCCCACACGCGCCGCCGTCGGCACCATGCTGCGCCTGCGCACCTCCGGCGGCCAAATGCTCTACTTCCCCGTGGACAGCACCGAGAGCCTCACCGTCAGCGTCAGCGCCGACGGCAGCCACCGCCTGCAAGGCTCGCAACAGGCCCTCTACTTTTCGGCCATCGACAGCTGTCTGCACTCATCCTATCGCCCCGGCCTGTCGGCTCAGGCCGACTCCCTGCTCAAACGCTCGCTGCTGAGCATCATCGAGGGCAACTATGGCACCACCGCCGGCTACTATATGTTGCGCAAAACCATCGACGGAGTGCCGCTGTTCAACCCCGTGGCCTCGCGCATGGACTTCTCCGCGCTGCGAGCCGTGGCCAACGGCTTCAACACGCAGCTGCCCGACGACCCGCGCTCCAAATTGCTCCGCGATGAGCTCGCAAGCGTGCAGTCGGCGCGCAACTCCGCGCGCGGCATTGCGCCCACCACCGGTGTGGTCTATCTCCCCGAGGTGAGCTACTTTGAAGTGGAACTCCCCGATGCCTCCGGCCGTCAGCGCAAACTTTCCGACGCCATTGCCGCCCACTCCGTGGTGGTGCTCAACTTTGCCAACATCGACAATGAAGCTACCCCCGCGCTCAACATGATTCTCGGCGAACTCTACGGCCAACTCCACGGCTCCGGCCTGGAAATCTTCCAAGTGGGCTTCTCCGACAATCAAAACGCCTGGCAGCAGGCTACGGCCCGTCTGCCCTGGATCAGCGTCTTCCAGGCTCCCGCAGCCTCCACCACCCACCTGAGCCAGTATATGGTCAACGAACTCCCCGCCACCTTCATCATTCGCAACGGCGAAATCGTGAAGCGCATCACCGACTACTCCACGCTCAAAGACGACGTGCGCAGCCAATTCTGAAACATATCACCATTAATAATATAAAATCCTAATAATCAAGCAATCATGAAACTACGACATCTCTTTGCAGCTGCCATGACCGTGGCGGCACTTTCGCTCTCGGCGAAAGCGCCAAAGTATATCTTCTTCTTCATTGGCGACGGCATGGGCCCCGGACAGGTCATGTCTGCCCAAACCTACAATCGCTTGGTGAAAGGCCCCGACGTGAAGCTCAACATGCTCAGCATGCCAGTGGCCTCAATCTGCACCACCTACTCCTCGTCGTCGCCCGTGACCGACTCCGCCGCTGCCGGCACAGCCCTGGCCACCGGCAGCAAAACCCGCAACAACATGCTGGGTATGAACGCCGACACCGTGGCCGTGCGCTCCGTGGCTGAAGACCTCAAAGACAAAGGCTACGGCGTGGCTCTGGTCACCAACGTTGCCCCCGACGACGCCACCCCCGGCGCATTCTACGCCCACGTGCCCGCTCGCGGCATGTTTTACGAAATCGGCTGCCAAGCTGCTGAATCGGGCGTAGACTTCCTGGCCGGCTCCATCTTGCGCGGCACCAAAGGTCGCGACGGACGTCCCAACGACCTGATGCAACGCTTTGCCGACAACGGCATGGCCGTGGTGCGCGGCGTGAAAAATCTCGCCGGCGTGGAATCGCGCCGCATCCTGCTGCTCAACACCGACACAGTTAACGCCAACGGCGGCTACACCATCGACTCCATCCCCGGCATCAACACCGTGGCTGCCATGACCGACGCCGCCATCGCCCACATGATGAAATACAGCCCCAAACAGTGGTTCATGATGGTGGAAGGCGGCAACATCGACTGGGCCGGACACGACAACGACGGCGGCACTATCCTCAAGGAGGTGCTCGCCTACGACCAAGCGCTGGCTCGCGCTCTCGAATTCTATAAGAAGCATCCCAACGAAACTCTCATTGTGGTCACCGCCGACCACGAAACCGGCGGCATGAGCGTGGGTCAACGCTCCGTGGGCTACAATTGCTATCCCGCTTTCGTGGACTATCAGCGCATCAGCAAGGCGCAATTCGGCAAAGAATGCCGCGCGCTGCTCGACAGCGGCAAGGACGTCACTTGGGATGAAATGAAGGAATATCTCGGCGACAAACTCGGATTCTGGAAGGGTGTGCCCGTGAGCGAAAAGCAGTCGGCAGCCTTAGAGGAGAAGTTTGTGCGCACCTTCGTGGAACGCTCGGGCGAAGTGAACCATACGCTCTATCACGACTTCAGCGAATTTGTTGAGGCTGTGTTCGACCACATGAACCGCACCGCCGGTTTCGGTTTCACCACTCCCAACCATAGCGGCAACCCCGTGCCGGTTTATGCCATCGGCGTTGGCGCCGAAGAGTTCGGCCGTCCGTTGGACAACGTGGACATCCCCACGATTATTCGCCGCTTAGCGAATATTAATTAATTTGTGGGTCTGCAGTGAGAGCGCCCACCACGGGTGCTCCTTCACGTAGGCCACAGTCTCCTGAATGTTTTGCCCCGAAAGGGGTTGCAATCTGTAAGCGCTTGCTTGGGGCAGAGCCCGGGCAAGCGCTTCAACGTCTTGGCCCTGATAGACCACCTTCAGTTCGTCGATGCGCTTGATTTCGTAGGGGGGCAACTTGGGCGAACAGGTCACCCAATCGACGTTTTCGGGCAGTGGCAGCGAGCCGTTGGTCTCCACGTGCACTCGCATGGCTTGAGCGTGAAAACGCTCCACCAGCGAGGCGGTGAGCTGCAGGGCGGGTTCGCCGCCGGTGATAATCACCGTGGGGGCGCGGAAGTGGGAGGCTTTGGCCACAATCTCCTCCTCGGTCATCTCGCGAAATGAGGCAAAGTCGGTGTCGCAAAAGGGGCATGCGCGGTTGCAGCCGCTCAGACGCACAAACACGGCGGGCACGCCCGTGTGGACGCCCTCGCCTTGGATGGAATAGAAAATCTCGTTGACGCGCATCAGTCGGCAATGTATGAGGCCACGTTGCCTTCGCTCTCCTGCACGTCCACGCGGAAGCACGTGGGGATTTGGTCGCAAATCCAGCGGGCAATGTTTTCGGCTGTGGGGTTGAAGGGCAACACGGCGTTGAGGTCGGCGTGGTCCAGACGTCCGGCCACGAGCTCTTTCACGTGGGTGAAATCTTCCACCATGCCGTTGGCGTTGAGCTCGGCGGCGCGGCAATGCACGGTGATAATCCAATTGTGGCCGTGCACTCCGGTGCACTTGCTCGGATAGTCCAAATCCAAGCGGTGGCATGCAGAAATCTCTATTCGTTTGCTGACGATGTACATTTTTCGGGAAGTGGATTTTTGGGGGTTAAACCTATGGAGGCGGCCACCGGGAGCATAAACTCATAGGCGGCTTGGCGGTCGTTGGGGATGGTGCCGTCGAGTATGGCGTCTTTGATGGCTTCTTTGATCACGGCAATCGGTTTCGAGGGGCCGATTTCGAATATGGTCATCACGTCGTCGCCGGTGATGGGCGGCTGGAAGTTGCGCACACGGTCGCGCTCTTCGAGTTCCACGAGTTTGCGGCGCACAATGGCGAAGTTCTCCAGGCAGGAGCGCAGTTTCTCGGGGCGTCCGGTGGTGATGTCGGCTTCGCAGAGGGTCATCAGCGAGTCGATGTCGTCGCCGGCATCGAAGAGCAGACGGCGCACGGCGCTGTCGGTGACAATCTCCTCGCTCAACACGATTGGGCGCATGTGCAGCTCCACGAGTTTCTGCACAAACTTCATCGGTTCGCCCAGGGGCAGGCGCAGGTCGCGGAAAATGCGGGGCACCATCTTCGAGCCCACGAAGTTGTGGTTGTGGAATGTCCAGCCGATTTTGGGGTCCCAGCGTTTGGTTTGCGGTTTGGCAATGTCGTGGAGCAGGGCGGCCCAGCGCACCCACACGTCGTCGGTTTTGGCGGCAACGTTGTCGAGCACCTTCATCGTGTGGTCGAAGTTGTCTTTATGTGCGCGGCCGTTGACCACGTCGACCACCTGCATGGCCTCCAGTTCGGGGAGCACCAGATGGAGCAGGCCGCTGTCGAGCATCAGTCGCCAGCCGATTGACGGGCGCGGCGAGCGCATGATTTTCATCAGTTCGTCGGCAATGCGTTCGCGCGACACGATTTCCAGGCGCGAGGCGTTGCGGCAGATACCGTCGAAGGTGGCGTGGTCGATGGCAAAGCGCAGCTGAGTGGCAAAGCGCACGGCGCGCATCATGCGTAGCGGGTCGTCGCTTAAGGTCACGTCTGGGTCCAGCGGCGTGCGCAGCACTCGGCGCTCCATGTCGCTTTGTCCGCCAAACATATCCACGATTTGGCCGAAGCCGTCGGCGTTGATGCAGATGGCCATGGCGTTGACCGTGAAGTCGCGGCGGCTGATGTCGTCTTCGAGGGTGCCGTCTTCCACTATGGGTTTGCGCGAGTCGTGGGAGTAGCTTTCGCGGCGTGCGCCCACGAATTCCAGCTCCACTTCGCCCCATTTCACTTGGGCCGTGCCAAAGTTTTTGAACACGCTGAGGTGGGCTTTGCGGCCGAGCTTGCGGGCCACGGCGCGCGCCAGCTCAATGCCGGAGCCCACGGTGACGAAGTCGATGTCTTTCGACGGGCGCTGCAGGAAGCAGTCGCGCACGTAGCCGCCCACCACGTAGGCTTCCAAGCCGAGTTCGTCGGCCACTGCGCCCACGCGGCGCAGAATCTCTTCATCGCGTTGAGGTATCATAATATCGGTTGATTAGAGGGAGATGATATCTTCGGTGAAACGGGTGATGCAACGCAGTCCGTCGGGCTCGCACACGTAGGTGTTTTCGATGCCCACGGCGCCCACGCCGGGAATCACGAATTTCGGTTCGAGGGCAATGACGTTGCCCTGGGCGAGCAGATGCTTGCTGCGAGGGGCAATCACGGGGAGCTCGTTGATTTCGATGCCCACGCCGTGGCCTATGAATCCGGCGTGCTGGCGGTGGCCCATGAAGTAGTCGGCCAGGCCGGCCTCTTGAGCCATTTCAAGGGCTGCGGCGTAGAGCGCTTTGGCTTCGGCGCCGGGGCGGCCCATTTCGGCCAGGCGATGGCAGATGGCCACGGAGCAGGCGTGGGCCTTCAGCGCCAAGGGGCTCAGTGTGCCCATGGCGTAGGTGCGGGTCATGTCGGTCATGTAGCCGTTGAAGTTGCCGTTGACGTCTACCATCACGGCCTTGCCGGGGCGAATGGCTTCGCCGCTGGCGCCCACGGGCAGCGAGGGGTGTTGGCCGGCGCCGCCCATGGCAAAGTCGTAGGGCGAGGGTGAGTCGGCGTTGTCGCCCACAAGGATGTTGCCCATGTGGAGCTCCATCGAGGGGCCGTTCACGCGGAATTGGCCGAGGCAACCGCCCAGACGCAGGCGATGTTCAATCTCCACGAGCAGCTCCACGTCGGTCATCCCCTCTTCACACATGCCGGGCACGTGGCCGTAGACTTCGGCTTGGCGCACTCCGTCGGCCTCCAATAGGGCAATCTCTGCGGGGGTCTTGACGGCGCGTGCGGCCATGATGGCGGGGGTGATGTTCACAATCTTTTCGGCCCCGAAGGCGGCTTGCAGGCGCAGGGCGTCGGCATAGGGCATGGTGGAGAGCTCCAGGCCGAGTTCGGCCACTTGGATGCCGATCTCTTCGGGCTTGCGAATGAGAGTGAGGTTTGGGCCCTCCAGGGTGCAGGGGCGGCGCACAAAGTAGCGCGGCTCGGTGCCGGGGACCAAGTAGATGTAGCCGGCAAAGACGCGCCCCGTCAGATAGAAGAGGTTGGCGTTGTCGGCAATGAGCATCGGAGTCTGAGGGTTCAGGCGCTCGATGCGGAGCTTTTGCTCTTGGGCTGAGAGCAAGCAAATATTGTTGGTCATATAATTAGTAAGCTTTAATAGTGCAAAATGATGATGCCGCTGCCGGGGGAATCACTCCGAGTCGTCGCCTTCAAAGAGCAGGCCCACCTGCTCGATGTCGGTCACCGGGTCGGGGCGCATCACGTGGCGCACGGTGATGTGCGCGCCGCGGCGCAGGGTGACTTTTCGGTCAATGGTGCCGGCGCATTGGAAGGATGTGCCCAAGCCGCTGCCGAGCCAGTTGCCGTAGACGTCGCTCAGACGCAGGTCCACGGTGTCTCGCAGCAGCGAGCCGTCGGCCTCGGGAATGGTCACCTCCACGTAGAGGTTGCGATAGGGGTAGTCGTTGGTGTGGCGCACGGCTATCTGCAGCGTGCCGGTGGCCACCGAGTCGATGTCGGCGTTGAAGCTCAGCGTGTCGTTGTAGGCCCAGCCCTGTTCGGGCAGGGTGGCAAATTGGCTGAAGTCATTGAGGTGGCGCGAGCAGCCGGCAGCCGCCAGGGCGGCCACGGCCACTATCGTTGTCCTGCGGATGCTGCGGGCGTTCACTCTTTTTTCGCTTTATCTTTTTTCTCCTGCTGCGCGGGCTTTCGCTCGGGCTTGTCGGCCTTGGAGGGCTTCTCGGGCTTGTCGGGCTTCTCCTTTTTGCCTTCGGGTTTGCCTTCGGGTTTGCCTTCGGGTTTGCCTTCGGGTTTGTCGGCTTTGTCGGCAGCGGGTTTCTTTTTCTTCTTTTTCTTCTTCTTGCGGTCGAAGCGGTTGATGTTGTCCTGATTCAGCAGGTCGGTGCTGCGATTTTCGGCGGCCTCGGCTTCCACCTCGGAGTCGGGGCGGAGGTTCAGGGGCTTTTCGCCGGCCTTGTTCAGGGCAATGATTTCAAAGGCGCGAGCCGCTGAGATGGTGGTGAGGTTGGCGGGAATCTTGCGGTCGGTGCTGTAGGCAATTTCGCCGCGGAAGATGTCGGCCTTGAAGAAATACCAGGTGGAGTCGGCCGTCTCCAGACGCACGTCTTTGGCGGGGAGCTTGCGCGAGGCTTCAACGTAGGAGTCCACCTCGTAGTTGAGGCAGCATTTCAGCTTGGCGCACTGTCCGGCCAACTTCTGCGGATTCAGCGACAGGTCTTGGAATCGGGCGGCGGCCGTGGCCACGCTCACGAAATTGTTGATCCACGTGGAGCAGCAGAGCGGACGGCCGCAGGGGCCGATGCCGCCAATGCGTCCGGCCTCTTGGCGAGCGCCGATTTGCTTCATTTCGATGCGCACTTTGAAGGCGTCGGCCAGCACTTTGATGAGTTGGCGGAAGTCCACACGCTCGTCGGCAATGTAGTAGAAGATGGCTTTGTTGCCATCGCCTTGAAACTCCACGTCGCCAATCTTCATGTTCAGGCCCAACTCGTTGGCGATTTGGCGGGCACGAATCATCGTGGCCTCTTCGCGGGCACGGCTCTCCTCATATTTCTCGAGGTCGGCGGGCTTGGCTATGCGAAACACGCGGCGCAACTCGCTGTCGCGGCGCACTCCGGCGCGCTTCATCTGCAGCCACACCAGCGGGCCGGTGAGCGTCACCATTCCCACGTCGTGGCCCGGCGATGACTCCACGGCCACCATGTCGCCCTTCTCCAAGGGGATTTTCAGGGAGTTGACGTAGTAGCCCTTGCGCGTGTTTTTGAAGAGCACTTCCACGATGTTGCACTCTTCCATGGCGCCGGGCACGTCCTGCAGATAGTTGTAGGAGCGGAGTTTGCCGCGCGGACACGGGCATTTGCTGTCGCAACGTCGCGGAGCGGCGGTGGTGGGCATATCCTCCTCGAGGGAGGTGTCGATGCTGTCAACATCTATGTCAGACATACTCTAACCCTCCCTTCGTTACTTGGCAAATGACACGGCGCGAGTTTCGCGAATCACGGTGATCTTCACCTGACCGGGATAGGTCATTTCGTCTTGAATCTTCTTGGCAATTTCGGCAGAGAGCTTTTCGGTTTCGGCATCGTCAATCTTGTCGGCGCCAACAATCACGCGCAGCTCGCGGCCGGCCTGGATGGCGTAGGTCTTGATCACGCCGGGATAGCTCATGGCCAGCTGCTCGAGGTCGTTCAGACGCTTCAGATAGGCCTCAACGATTTCGCGGCGAGCGCCGGGACGGGCGCCGGAGATGGCGTCGCAGATTTGCACGATGGGGGCCAGCAGGGTGGTGGGCTCCACTTCGTCGTGGTGGGCTCCGATGGCGTTGCATATTTCGGGCTTCTCTTTATATTTTTCGGCCAACTTCATGCCCAGCACTGCGTGCGGCAGTTCGGGCTCTTCGTCGGGCACTTTGCCTATGTCGTGGAGCAGGCCGGCGCGGCGTGCCTTCTTGGGGTTGAGGCCCAGTTCGGCGGCCATCACGGCGCAGAGGTTGGCGGTTTCGCGGGCGTGCTGCAGGAGGTTCTGGCCGTAGCTCGAACGATATTTCATCTTGCCCACCAGGCGAATCAGCTCGGGGTTCAAGCCGTGGATGCCCAGGTCGATGGCGGTGCGCTTACCGGTTTCGATGATCTCCTCTTCGATTTGGCGACGCACTTTGGCCACCACCTCCTCGATGCGGGCGGGGTGGATGCGGCCGTCGGCCACGAGCTGATGCAGGGCCAGACGGGCAATTTCGCGGCGCACGGGGTCGAAGCCGCTCAGCACGATGGCTTCGGGAGTGTCGTCAACGATGATTTCGATGCCGGTGTGGGCTTCGAGGGCGCGGATGTTGCGGCCTTCGCGACCGATGATGCGGCCCTTGATTTCGTCGCTGTCGATGTGGAACACGGTCACGGAGTTTTCGATGGCGGTTTCCGTGGCCACACGTTGAATCGATTGAATTACAATGCGTTTGGCCTCTTTGTTGGCGGTGAGCTTGGCTTCGTCCATGATTTCGTTCACGTAGGAAGCGGCCGCGGTTTTGGCCTCATCTTTCAGGTTTTCAACGAGTTTCTCTTTGGCTTCTTCGCTGGAGAGTCCGGAGAGCTTTTCGAGGGTCTCGATGGCCGACTGATGGAGGGCGTCGATCTCCTTTTGGCGATCTTCGCACACGGCCATTTGCGCTTCGAGTTGCTTGCGCGTGGCCTCATTCTCGTTGCGGGCGCGCTGGTTTTCGCCCTGCTGCTGATTGAGCTGATTCTCACGGTTTTTCAAGCGAGCCTCGGCGCTCTGCACCTTGCTCATGCGCTGTTGGGCTTGGCGTTCGGCCTCGCCGGTGATGCGCATCTCCTCGCTTTTGGCTTCGAGAAGCTTATTTTTTTTGATGGTCTCAGCTTCGCGCTGAGCATCTTCGAGAATAGTCTTCACCGAGCTGTGGGCCATGGTTTTCATCACGGTCACGGCGACCGCGGCACCCACTGCCAGGCAGACTATTGCTATGAGTATTATGGTCAATGTCATATGTCTTAAATGATTGATTATTTTAATTTTATAGATTGTTGTTTTTAAAGGGTTTCTAACAAGTAATGCTCACCCAATGCTCGAGGCAAGACTGTCGAGCTTTGGCTGAGTGCGCATCCACCGAAGTGAGGTAGGCTATGTAAGCGCAGACATCACTGTCTGCCGTTTTTTGAGGCCCCGGGCTTAGTCAAGTCCGGGCAGGTTTCGCAGCAAATCGTCCAGGCGCGAGTTGAGTTCGGTCAACTCCTTGTCGCGTTGCTGTTGCTGAAACTCCATACGCTTATAGAGCTGAGCCACAACAAAGGCCGTTCGCGCCATGGCCTGATAGCCGTCTTCTCCGGGCATTCGCCGACGGTAGCTGTTCCAGAGGTCGTTGACCAACTTTTCGGCTTGTCGCGAGAGAATCTCCTCATCGCGGTTCACCGACAAGTGCATTCGGGGGAATTCCGCTATCTTTACTGATATGTCCTGTTTATCTTGCATTTTCTATTCACACATGCAGAGCCGTGAGCTCCGCTATGCAACGATCGATGTCACGCACTAATCCGGATAGCACTGCCTTCGACTCGGCCACCTTCTCGCGTGTCGGCGCAATGTGGTTGGCCACGGTCAAATTGACGTTGTCCGCTTGCAGACGTCGCAAATCGGCTTGCAGACGCTTGAGATCGGCCTTAAGGGCCCGATTTTCGGCACGCTCTGCTTCAATCTGCTCCACAAGCATATTCTGGCGGTCGATGACAACCTTCACTTTGGCCAGAATACTCAGATATATGTCTTGGACAGGTTCGGGCATTCTTCTCCGAATTTTTTACAAAATTACACATTTTTATCATTTCCGCAAATAAAAAATTCAATTTTTTCGCGAAAATTTTGCAACCGCCTGATTATCAATGTGTAATAAATATGGATTTGTTGCAGCGAATTCGCCGAGATCTACACATTGTGGTGCCCAAAGAGTCTACCTCTCGGCAGACTTTTATTTTGATTCGCCCACCCCCGACATGCGCTTTGCTTTGTCGGGGGTTAACACTGAATATGCACCTTCGGCGCATTGTTCGCGCCGCGGCTATTTTGAGAGGGTTAGTTTGAGGCCGCGGGAGTGGGCGGTGAAGGCGGGGGCGTATTGGCTTTGGGCCTCGGCAGGGGCGGCGGTGAAGCTGCCGGAGCCGTTGACGTAGAGTTCTTCGGTGATGACGGTGCGCCCTTTGGGCAGGCGGCTCAGATACCAGACGGTTTCGGAGGCACACGGCTCGCGATAGGCCGAGCAAGCGTCGAGCCATGCGTAGCCGGGCAGTTGCTCCACGGCTTGCGTGGCGGCGGGACGCGGCGAACGCACCACCACGTAGTCCATCTCGCGGTCGGCGTCGATGGTCAGTGTCACGGAGACGCGACCCCCGACTGTGAAGTCGCCGGCGATGGTGCGGTTGATGTGGAGTTCTTCGCAGCCCTCTTCGGCAATGTCGGCGCTCTCGGCGGTGAGCCTCGCATAGATGCCG
Source organism: uncultured Bacteroides sp. (assembly GCA_964549975.1). Lineage (GTDB taxonomy): Bacteria > Bacteroidota > Bacteroidia > Bacteroidales > Muribaculaceae > UBA3263. Next base: position 14,305 of record CAZJWM010000003.1, read on the forward strand.
CCCCACGCGGGGAAGCGGCCCTTGGCTATGGTCACCGTGGTGGAGTCGGCAAACGTGGCGCGCAGTGCGCCCATGGTGCTCTCCGAGGGGAGCAGTCGTCGACCGTCGGAGCAGCTGATGGTCAACTGATTGTCGGCCGGCACGAGCCAATTCTCGCCGCTGCGCAGCAGGGCGGCCACCACGGCAGTGGCGTCGGCGCCGCGACCCCAGTCCATGGTCTGCTTGTGGGTGAGCAGCCAACTGCGAATCTGCTCCACTTCGGCTGCCTCGGGCTCTATTTCGGCAAAGGCGTTGAGCACCAACGGGGTTACGCCCACTTGACGCCACGCCTGATATTGACGCAGCGACTCGGTGATTTGTCGGGCCGTGGCCTTGTAGCCGCTGCGATGGAGCAGCAGTGCGGCTTTGGCGCGACCGCTTAGCGAGAGGTCACGCCACGCCGAGGCCGCGCGTTGCACCTGCGCCGCGCTCACTCGTGAGGCGGCGGTGGATTGCGCCACGTCGGCAAAGTCGGTGCGCATCAGTGCATATTCCAGGAAGTCGGTCTCCGGATATTTGGCGTATTCGCGGGCCACGTAAGTGTCGAGCCATTTCACGGCGTCGGTGGTGATTCGCTGCAGGGTGGCGTCGTCGGGCATGTAGCCCATGCGGCGGAGGTCGCCGAGGGTGCGCAGAGTGCGCAGGGTCACCCATGCCGAGGGTTCGTCGGCGCCGGGACACCATGTCAGGCCGCCGGATCTCACGAGTTTGCTCAGGGTGGCCACGGCTTGCGAGATGGTGGAGGAAACCTCCTTGCGGTCGAAAAGCAGCTGCAGGCGCAGGCGGCGCTCGGTGTCGCTCTGCGCGGCGGCGGGCCAGGGAGTGTTGTCCAGCAGGGCAATCTTCAGGTCGGCGTTGCGCTGCAGGGCCGAGTAGGCCACGCTATCTTCGGCGGCAAAGCGGCGCAGGCCGGCGGCAATTTGCGGATAGTCGCGCAGCAGTCCGGCGGCTGTGGCGGCGCTGAAGAGCGACGAGGCCGCGGCCAAGGCAGTTTTCGGCGAACTTTCGCTCAATCCGGGTAGGGCCAGAGCGCACTCCCACGCGGCGTTGGCGGTAAATTCGAGGGTGGAGCCGGCAGGCAGTTGCAACACGGCCGTGGCGGAGTCGGCCGGCAGGTATATCGGTTGGTTGTTGCTCACGGTGACCTCGCTCGGCAGTATGCTGATAATGGCCTGTTCGCCATCGTGATAGCGTCCGGCAGTGGAGCGCACACGCAGTGCCGCCACGGTGGCGTCGTCGGCCGTCCAAGGCAAGGTCAGACGGGCGTAGCCGCGCGCAGCGATGGTGTCGGTGAAGACGCGGCTGAGGCTCACGGCCTCGGTGACGGGGTCGATAATCTCCATGGTGGTTTGGGCCACCAATGCCGAGTCGGTCCAGTTCATCACGGAGGCTTGCAGGGCCATGGAGTCGCCGATGCGCACGGCGCGCGGGGCGGCCGTTTGCACCATCACCGGGCGCGAGGCCACGAAGTCGGCCGATGCGGCGCCGGTGAGCAGTCGCAGGTCGTAGGCCAGTGCGCGCAGTTGCCACGTGGTGTTGGCGTTTGGCGTCAAGAATTCCACTTCGGCCACGCCGTTGGCGTCGGTGGTGAGCATCGGTCGCCATAGGGCCAGCGGAGTTTCCGGCAGGCGATATTCTTCGGTCGCTTCATTTTCATGCTCATCTTCGGCGGACTCCGTTGCGCCGACAGCGTCTCCGCCGGCATCTGCAGCGGCGAAGTTGGCACTCTCCATTGTAGCCATTTCCTCGGTGGCCTCGGCTTTTGCGGCGTAGAGACGCATTGAGGAGCCGAAGTTCACGGCACGTGTGCGCCCTCGCCGCGGCCACGATTGACCGTAGGTGTCAAATGTGCCCCCCACGTCGGGCACTCCGCGATACACCACCGGCAGCGAGGCTGTGGCCGTGCCGCGATAGCCGTTGGAGGTCCAATAGCGATAGGTGGAGTAGTAGGGAGTTTTGACGTTGAAGGCAAAGGAGTGGGGCCTGAGCGCATCGAGCGCTTTGGCGTAGACGTCGAGCATCAGCGCGGCGCTCACGGGGCGGCCCAGATTGTCGGTCACGCGGATGGTGCGGCGCTCGGTGGCGCCCGGTTGGGCCGAGGAGCGGAAGGTGCTCACGTCGACGCAGAGCGCGCGGGCGGCCGGGCGTGTCACTTTCACGGTTCGTGCCGTGGTTTCATATTGGCTCAGGCTCCAGAGCGTGAGCGTGGCGTCGTCGATTCCGTCGGGCAGTTGCGCAAGGTCGAGGGCGTGGTTGCCCTCGCTGATGGTGATCCACTGCTGCGAGAGGATGGAGTCGGCGGCCCAGAGCGTGCAGCGCACGTGGGCCGTGGGGCGGGTGGTGCCGATGGTGACGCGCTCGCCGGCGGCGACTTCGCGCTGAGGCACCCAGAGGGCCACGTCGTAGGGCGGTCGGCTGTCTGAGGTGCGATACACTGTCAAGCCGTCAATCTTCAGTGTGTCTGCCAATTGCGCATCTGCGGTGAATGCTTTCAGGCAATAGCGACCGGAGGCCGGGCGGCTCCAATCGGTCACGGCCTTGTCGTCGAGGGTTATGGTGATGGGCAGGTCGACTTTTTCGCCGCGGGCATTGCTGACGGTGATGACCGGCGCTGCGCCGTCAATTAGTTCATTGTTAGCTATTTCTGCGCTGATGAAATATGGTTTGAGGGGGAGGAACGTCTCCACATCGCGAGTCTCGCCCAGAGTGGATGTCACCGAGGTGCGCACCAGCAGATTCTCGCCGCGGGGCATCGGGGCCGTGAGCGTGAAGGTGCCGTCGGCAGCGGTGGTGGCGGTGTAGACTTCGGGCAGGGCGGATTTCACTGCGCG
>CAZJWM010000003.1:17274-37987 GCA_964549975.1 uncultured Bacteroides sp.
GTGGCAAAGTGGAGCGAGTCGCCGGGATGGTAGATGCTGCGGTCGGTCCACACGGATGCCACGGTGTTGGCCTTGGGTCGCTGACCGCCGCCGCCCACCCACACCGACGGTGTGTAGCGGTCGTCGCCGCGCGAGGCATAGGCTGTGTTGTTTTTCTCCGTGAGCGTCACGCCCGTGAGCCTTTCGCCGTCGATGGGGTCGAGGGCCCAGAGCTGATGTCGGCCATAATGGTTTTCGGTGGCCAGGAGTATGGATGTGACGATGACGTTTGTGCCGGAGCGCGATTTCGTCGAGCCGTCAACGATAGGGCTGACGGTGTATTCGCCATATTGCGTGAGCGGAATCTCCACGACGGTGTCGGCGCGGAATACCCCCTCGCCCCGGAATTGCAGCGGAATGGTGGCCACGACGGTGCGGTCGGGTTTTGTGCGCGTCACTTGAACCGCCCCCGAGCGGGCGCAGGTGGAGGTGACAGCCACGCGCAGCAACGAATCGGGCACGATGACGCTCTGCGCTTTCAGCGCGATTTCGCCGCGTGTGAGATAGCGCAACAGCGTGTCCACTTGCGCGCGGCGCTGATGCGTGATGGCCAGGTCGTAGAGTCGGCGGCGTGCCTCAAACGTGTGGGCGCGGCTCCCCATCCAGAGCAGCGGATAGGGCTCCGAAGGGTTGGCGCGGTAGAGCCGCTCGGCTTCGGCTTCGTTGCCGCCGAGTTGCAGCGTCCAATAGGCCAACGGGGCCGGTTCCGTGGCGTGAAATTGACGCATCACCGCCGCTAATGAGTCGGTCAGGGTGCACTGCGAGGCGGCAAAGTCGTAGAGCGTGGGCAGATAGGTGGTGTCTACGTCGATGACGTTGAGCCACCCTCCGGAGCGCTCGGCGCGCAGCGGCTGCTCGTAGCGCGAGAGCGCCTCGCGGAGATATTTTGTGGAGTCGGGGCTGACGCTGCGGCGCAACACCAGCGTGAGGCCGCGGACGGCGTCGCTGCGCAGTCGCTTCTGATAGTCGGCGAGTTTGCGGTCCACTGAGGCGGCGCCGTCGGGGTCGCGAAGCATTTCGGCCAAACTCCAGTCCACCATGGCGCGCATGGCGGCGCGGTCGTCGCCTTTGCGCAGGGCTGCGGAGATTTCGCGTCCGGCGTTGGCACTCACTGTGGCAGGATAAGCAAAATCGGGTTTAGCAGCATTCACCGCCAAACCCGATATCAATCCTATAAAACACGTAATAACTTTCTGTCTTGTCATTCAACCTATCTGGGTGAATTTCCGCCACCCCAGTGTTCCATCAATTCTCGTTGGAACTTTCGTTCGGCGGGCCTGAGCTTGGCCAATTGAGCCGGGGAGAGGATGGTTTTGAATTTTGGATAGTATTTTGCCAACACTTTGGCTTGCTGACTTTCGATGGAGAAGGCGGCCTCGGCGCAGCGATGACACTCGGCGTCGGTGGCGCCGTTGCCTTTGCGGCGCAGATTGCGTTCGAGTTCGCGCACGGAGCCGTCGATTTTCATCAGCGCTTGGTCCATCTGCTCGTAGAGCGGGAAGAAGCGGTCGCGCTGCTCGGCCGAGAGGCTCAGTTCGCGAGAGAGGAAGTCGCGCTTATATTGGCGCATCTCCTCCATCCAGCGCTGACGTTCGGCCTCGGAGGGCTGACCCTTGCGCTGCTGCTGAGCGGCGGGCTGGCTCTTGCGTTGGGCTTGAGCGCCGTTGCGGGGCTGCTGAGCCGAGGCGCCAAAGGCGCAAATCAGAGCCAAAAGCGATATCAAAAGCGTACGTTTCATAAGTCAGAGGGAGAGAAGCCTTGTTCGTAGAGCTGATCGTAGAGGTCGTAGTCGTCTACGTCGATGTAGTTGTTGTCGTAGAGGAAATTGTCGTCGGTGACGGCCGCAGCCAGCACGGGGTTGTTGCTCGGCGAGATGGGGGCGGAGCCGCCGCCCACGACGTTGAACATCTGCAGCATACACCAGATGCCGGCAAACATTGCCGCCATATACACGTAGGGACGAACCTTTTGCCAGAAGGTGCGAGGAGCAGGCTCTTCCCACTCCGGGGCGGGACGAGCGTCGATTTCACGTTCCATCTTGGCGGCGAAGTCGGCAAAGAAGCCATCGGGGACGGTCATGCCGTCGCGCCGATCCGCCTGTTGCAATATGTCGTTGATTTCTCGTTTCATCACAATCTTTGACTCAAAAGGTTCGAAAAGGTTTAATCACGCTCGGCAAAATAATTTTCAATTTTCTTGGCGGCGAGGTGGTAGGAGGCTTTCAGAGCGCCCACTGAGGTGCCCAACACGTTAGAAATCTCCTCATATTTCATTTCGTCGTAGTAGCGCATGTTGAAGACCAGGCGCTGCTTCTCGGGCAGGGTGGCTATGGCGCGGCGCAGCTCTTGGTGGAGCTCGTCGCCGTCGATCCATTCATCGGCTTCAATCATGTTGATGAGCATCGACTCCTCGTCGTCGAGACTCACGTTTTGGCGGCGGCGTTCGCGCTCCAGGTGGGTCAGCGATTCGTTGACGGCAATTTTGTAGAGCCAGGTGCTGAGCTTGGCATCGCCGCGAAATTGCGGCAGCGAGTCCCAAGCCTTGAGGAATGTGTTTTGCAGCAGGTCGGCGGCGTCGTCGTGGTTTTGCACCATTCGACGAATTTGCCTATACAGTGGCTCGGCGTAAATCTCCACCACCCGGCTGAAAGCCCGGCGGGCGGTGGATGGCTCACGCAATTGATCCACGAGTATCTGCAACTGTTCGTCGCCAACAATCATGCCGCAAAGTTAATGATTAAAATCGAATTAGGAAAACTTAATCGACCAACGCCGATTTATTTGCTGCCGGTGGGGCGCACTGTGGTGTTGCGGCCCGAGTTGGTGTTGCCGGTGTTGCCGGTGTTTTTGTTGGGCTGCTGAGGCTGCTGACCGTTTTGGGGCTGCTGGCCGTTCTGCTGGCCGCCGACGTTGTTGGTGTTTGAGTTTGAGTTGTTGATGATGATGGTGTTGTTTACGGCCTGCTGTTGTTGACCGTTTTGCTGGCCACCGTGTTGGATGCCCTGTTGGAAGCCTTGTTGATAGGCCTGCTGATAGTAGTCGGGCTTGTTGGTTTGTTTCTGGCCTTGTTTGTAGCCTTTGTCGTAGGCTTTCTGATAGGCTTCGGGGGTTTCGGATGAGGTGAGCAGGGTGCCCATGCAGGAGGTGCACAGGAGCATTGTGGCAGCAGATGCTGCAAGGAAAAGTTGACGTTTCATTATTGTTGACGTTGGTTTTGAGAGAACAAGGCCCCATGTCGGTGTGTTTCCGGGCATGGGGTCTTGTCTGTCTTAATTATTACACAAAAAACTTGCGGTTATTCTTCGCGGATGGGATGGTATTGCACAAAGGCCTCCATGGCTTCGTAGCTTGCCAGGCCGAGCGATTCGTAGAGTTTCGCGGTGGCGCGGTTACGCTCTTCGGCGCGTTGCCAGAACAGACGGTCGTCGTCGCCCAAGAAGGGGGCGTTTTCCATTTGGCTCTGGTGTTTGAGGATGGAGTTGCGCTTGAAGCGGAGTTCTTCGGGTGAGATGGGCACGGCCATTTCGATGTGGTCGATTTCCCATTCTGCCCAGGCGCCGCGATACATCCAGATGCGGCAGTCTTGCATCCATTCTTCGTCTTTGAACTCGTCGATCACGGCCAGAACGGCGTCGGTGCAGACGCGGTGGGTGCCGTGGGGGTCGGCAAGGTCACCGGCCACGAAAATCTGTTGGGGCTTAACCGAGAGGATGAGTTCGCGCACGATGGCGATATCCTTTTCGGTGAGGTCGCCCTTCTTGATGGCGCCGGTTTCGTAGAAGGGGAGGCGGAGGAAGTGAACGTTTTCGGGCTTGACGCCAATCCACTTGCAAGCGGTGCGAGCTTCGGCTTGACGAATCATGGTCTTGATGGTGCGGATGTCCACGGAGTCCATGTCGCCGGGCTGTTTGTTAGCCACGAATTCGTTGATTTCCTTGCTCTTCTGCTTGAAGTTGTCGTTGTCGAAGCCGAAGATGGGGGCAATGTAGTCGTTGAGCATGATGTAGCGCATCATATCTTCGTCGCCCACGGCGATGTTGCCGGAGGTTTCGTAGGCGATGTGCACGTCGTGACCCTGGTCCACCAGACGCTTGAAGGTGCCGCCCATGGAGATGACGTCGTCGTCGGGGTGGGGCGAGAAGATGATCACGCGCTTGGGATAGGGGAAGGCACGTTCGGGACGATAGGTGTCGTCGGCGTTGGGTTTGCCGCCGGGCCAGCCGGTGATGGTGTGCTGCAGTTCGTTGAACACTTTGATGTTAACGTTGTAGCCGCTGCCATAGAGGGCCAGGAGTTCGCCCAGACCGTGGTCGTTGTAGTCTTGGTTGGTGAGTTTGAGGATCGGTTTGCCGGTCTGCTGGCAGAGCCAAACGATGGCGCGACGGATGAGTTTGTCGTTCCATTCGCAGGTGGTCACCAGCCAGGGGTGGGAGATGCGGGTGAGGTCGCCGGCGGCGGTGATGTCGATCACCAGGGTGGTGCGAGAGTGTTGCTGAAGCATTGAGGCGGGCAGATTGGCCGTCACCTTGCCTTCAACGAGCTGGCTCACCACTTGAGCACGGTTTTCGCCCCAAGCCATGGCGATGATGCGCTTGGCTGAGAGCAGGTTGCTCATGCCCAGGGTTACGCCGGTGGTGGGAGCGCTCTCCACGTTGTAGGTCGAGGAGATGCCTTTGCGCTGCTCGGGGGTGAGGAGCACCAGGCGGCAAACGCTCGAAAGGGTTGCGCCTGGTTCGTTCAGGCCCAGCGAGCCGTTGGCACCAACTTGAGTGAGCACCAGGTCGATGCCACCCTCTTTTTCGATTTCCGTTTCGTAGGCGCGACACATTTGAGCCACGTCGGCTTTCGAAGCGGTGATGTCGAAGTTATGAACATTTTCGGGAGCTACGTCGATGTGGTCGATGAAGTTCTCACGCAGCGAGTTGATGGCGTGAGGACCGTCGGCGTGGCCATCGGTGTAGAATTCGGCAATGTTGAAAATCACTGTGTTGCGGAAGCTGACCTTGCCGGCCTTGTGGAGCTGCACCAGTGCAGCCAGGGCCTGCTGAGTGCTGTTGCCGGCACTGATGGCCATCACAAACTTGCCATGACGAGCTTCTGCGCGGGTAAGAGCATTGACAACGTGCTCGGCAACGCCTTGGGCGCCCTCGGCAACCGTTTCGTAGATACGGGTATCTACCTTTTCTTCGCGCGTGATAGCGGCGAAGGCGACTTCATCGCCGGGTGCATAGTAGCGACTCGGTATGCTGTCGAGCTTAATCTTTGAGCTAAGATTGGTTTTCATATTAAAAATTCATGATAAGATATGCGCAAAGTTACGCAGAAGTTGGCAATTTAGCAAAACAATTTTTTTAGGGCCAAGCAAACGTGTCGGGCAGACCAAACGAGGTGGTGAAGGTGAATTTGCCTTTTGTGTCAGATCCGGTCTTGCGCAGGGCGGTGCTTTCGGTTGAGAATTCGATGGTTGGGTCATCGGTCAAACCGGTTGCCACACAGGCATAACCGTCGTCGTTGCGGGCATAGTCGGCGGGCAGGGCGTAGGCCGTGGGGGCATCCTTGTCGTAGAAGAATGTGAAGTCGTAGCCTTCCACTCCGCAGAATCCTTCGATGGTGTAGGAGCAGTCGGAATAGGCCACCAGAGTGGCGGTGTACGACGTGCCGGTGCGGCGAATGGTGTATTTGCCGGTAGCGCGCCAGAGTTCGCTGTGGGCGGTGGTGACGGTCAGCTGTGCGATGGGGCTGTTGCTGTAGCCGCCCTCGGTGGTGCAGGATTGCACGGTGAGCTGATACGTGTCGGGGCGCAGGGCAAAGAGGTTGAGTGAGTTGGTCGACACTTCGTCGGAGAGCAGACGGGTGCCCTCGCTGTTGGTCAGCGTGTAGGCATAGGTCTTGGCGGCGGTGACGGCCGGCCAGGTGACGGTCTGATAGGAGTTGTTGTCGGTCAGCGAGAGCTGCGGAGCGGCGAGCACCACCAGGTCTGAGGTGCGGGCCGAAAGTGTGACAGGCTCGGAGCAGAGGTCGTCGGAGCCCATGGCACTGTAGGCCACCACTTCCAGGCTGTAGGTGGTGGCGGGCTGCAGCGAGCCGAAGGTGATGCGCGGGTTGGTGGTGACGGTCACGGCCGTGGGGTCGTCGGCGCCGTCGGCCGTGAGTGTGCAGCCATATTGCACGGCGCCCTCCACTGCGGGCCACTCAAATGTCAGCGAGCAGTATGACGACTCGCTCAGAGTGGGAGCGGGAGTGCTGATGGGCGTGGCGTCGTCGTCGCCACAGGCCGTCAGGGCCATGGCTGCGAGGGCCACGGCCGCTAAGGCTGAAAGTTTGCGAGTGATGTTCATGATGTTTCAGAGGAGTGGATGGGGGATTATTCTTCCGTGGCAAACGGGTCGTATTTCGGGGTGAACCACACGTAGTTCCAGATGTAGGTGCTGGTGCCGTCGGTGAAGCCGTTGAGAGTCACGAATGCGGCGCAGGCCATGGTGCCGGCGGTGAGGTTGGGCATGTAGGTGTATTGATAGCCGTTGGAGGAGTCGGTGTCGTAGACCAGCAGGTAGGAGATCACGGGGTCGTTGCCGTCGGGGCTCCACGAGGGGTAGGTCTTGGAGGCTTCGTCGTAGAAATACCAGCAGCCATATTGGTCGTCGTCGGGGTAGAACGTGCGCCAGTAGAGGTAGTTGCGCAGGGGCTCGATGCGGCGATAGCCGGTGCCGGTGTCGGCCGCAACGGTAAACACCAGGTCGTAGCCGGAGTTGAGGAAGTTTTCAAACTTCAGGCGCTCGGTGCCCTCCAGATGCCAGAGCTTCTGGTAGAAGGTGGGTTCCCACTTGGTGTCGCCGCCGGAGGTGAGATATTGATAGATCACGTCGTCGGCGAGAATCACCCAGTCGCCGGCCATGGTCACTTTGGCCGAGTAGGTGTCGGTGCCGGCGCCATAGGGGGTGGCGTATCCGGTGGGGAAGGCCAGCGAGAAGTTTGTGGCTGTCTTGAAGGGGATGCCCGTGCAGTCGATGGCGATGGTGGTGGTGCGCTCGCCGGCGGCGAAGCTGACGCTCTTGGGGGCGCTGACCATGGTGGAGTCGCCGCTGAAGATGATGGGCACTGTGATTGCGTCGATCGAGTCGATGCGGTCCACTTGCAGTGAGATTACGCGATTGTCGTCGCCGGTGAAGAGGAATGAGCTCTCGTTGGAGGCGTCGAAATAGAGCTGCGGCGAGTCGGCGCCCACGCTCGGGCCGGGCATGTAGTCGTCGTAGTCGAAGTCGTCGGATGAGCATGCGCTCAGTGCCGCCGTCAGTGAAGCGGCGCAGAGCCATGCCGTGTATCTAAGATGAAGTTTCATGTCGATTGCAAATTAGTAGGTGTAGCTGGGTTCATATTGAGTGCCCACGGGGATGGCGTTCGAGGGGTCGGGGTTCGACTTGATGGCGGTGTTCATCTGCACTTCGTTGGTGGGGATAAACAGAGTGGACCAGGGGGCCACGTAGCCTTCCAGTGAGTTAAACTGATATTCCTTGGGGTGGTTGGTGCCTTCGTAGGCCTTGATGATGGGGAGGCCCAGACGGCGGAAGTCCCAAAGCACGATGCCTTCGCCCCAGAATTCGATGCGCTTCTGGCGAATCAGTTCGGTGGTGAAGTCGGCCAGCGAGCCGGCAGCCACCTTGTAGGAACCGTCGGTGTAGCGATAGGTGTTCATGAAGTTTTCCAGCAGCGAGATGCCGGCACCGAGGCCTTGGCTGTGGGCCGCGGCTTCAGCTTCGATGAAATACATCTCCTCAACGCGCATTAGCGGCAGCGAGAAGGCGTTGCCCACCTTCGACTGCGAGATGTTGCCGCCACCGGGGTGGAACTTGTTGCCCACGTATCCGGGGGTGTATTTCCACTGCTCGTAGGTCAGGTTTGTGCCGGCCTGATAGGTGGATGTGTAGGCCTCTTTGGAGCCGACGTCGTGGGGGTCAATCCAGGTGGCGCGGCGCCAGTCGGAGGTGGAGATGCTTTGGAAGAGGCTCGCGTCGATCATGCGGCCGGCCTTGTAGCCGTCGCTGTCTTCGGTGGGGTAGAATGAGCCCACACCGTAGCTCGGCTCCATGGAGCAGTAGCTCTGGAATGATTGCCAAGTTTGGTTGGTGAGGTTGTCGCTCGAGGTGATGGTGATACACCACATCCAGGAGTTGTTGGGCGAGTTGAAGCCGGTCTTTGGGTCATACCATTGCGATTGGCTCAGCGGGGTGTTGCCGCGGTTGATGGCCAGACGGGCATATTCGGCAGCCTTGGCATAGGCCTCGGTGGCGGAGCTCACGCCCAGAGTGGCATAGGGGATGTCGGCGTCGGAGTCGTGTTCAAGCTGAGTGGCCAGGTCTTCGGGGAAACGCTCGAAGCGGGTGGCGATTTTCAGCCATAGGCGAGCGGCCAGACCGTAGACGGTGCTCAGGTGCACTTTGTTGTCTTGCGAGAGCTCTTGGTGCTTCAGATAGCCGATGGCATCGAGGATGTCGGCGTTGATGAAGCGATACATCGTGTAGAAGGGCACACGCGGATTCTGACGCGCTTCGTGTTCGGCGGTTTTCTCCGTGACGATGGGCACGGTCAGTCCCCATAGGCCTTTCGACTCGGCGTTGGCGTCGAGGGCGGCCACGCCGGTGGGGAAATATTCGTAGATGTCGCTCATCTCGCTGTAGGCAAAGATGCGATAGCCCAGGGCGTCGCCGATGTAGGCGGCGTCGGCGCAGTCATATTCGCGGTCGGTGTATTCCGAGTCGCTGACGCTCAACACGCTGTTGGCCTTCTGAATCAGATAGTAGTAGCGATACCAGATGAGCTGTTGCCAGGCCCAGTTGCCCAGGTAGTTTTGCGAAGCCCAATAGCTGAAATAGTCGTAGCCGGTGCTGTAGACGGGGAAGTCGGCGGTCATGGCGTCGCGCACCACCAGGTTGGTCATGAAGCCCACGTCGTAGTAGTAGTCAGTTGTAAACGTGGTCATGTAGGCGGAGACGCCGCCGCTGAGTCCGCCAATGTTGCCTGACACCTGAGGAGCTGTGGCGGTGCTGCTCTCCGGGAATGTTTCTTCCAGGCAGGAGGTGAGCGACGTGGCGGCCGTGGCCATCAGCGCCGTTGCTATAAACAATGATTTATGGTTGAGTTTCATGTTGAATGGAGTCTTGAAGCAGGTTAGAACTTAACGGTCAAGCCGCCGGAGATGGAACGGATGGGTGAATAGCCGCCATAGGAGCCGTAGAGCAGGCCTGTGCGGGGGTCAAAGCCTTTGCGCTTGGTCCAGTAGTAGATGTTGTCGGCCGTGACGTAGAAGCGAAGATTCTCCACGAAGAACTTGCGCGAGAGGCGCTGGGGCATGGTGTAGCCCAGGGTGATGTTGTTCAGCGAGAGATATGATGCGTCGGTGAGCCAACGGTCGCTGTAGGAGGTGGTGTATTGGTCTTGATACTGGAAGCGGGGGATGTCGGTGTTGGTGTTGGTCTCGGTCCAGCCGCGGAAGATGTCGCGGTGGAGAGCGCGGCCGGTCAGTGAGCCGGTGGGCGAGGTCATCAGGGATTGATAGCCGCTGTCAAACTTCTTGCCGCCGATGGAGTAGCCAAAGTTGGCCGAGAGGTCGAAGTCGTAGATTTTGAAGTTGGTGGAGAAACCGCCGTAGACTGTGGGCAGGGCCGAGCCGCAGAGATAGTAGGAGGCGTCGCTGTAGCTGGTGGTGGTGCCAATGGAGCCGTCGGCATTGGTGATGCTGTAGAGGGCTTGACCGTCGTCGGCCACACCGGCATAGTGGGGCATATACCAGGTGTACATCGGCAGGCCTTCGGCAATGTAGGTTTCGCCGTTGAGCATACCGCTATAGCCTTCGATGGTGTATTCTTTCACGTCGTCGGGCAGGTAGGTCACGCGGTTGCGTTGCCAGGAGAGGTTGCCGTCTACACTCCAGCGGAAGTGGGGGGTGACAATCAGGTCGGCCGAGAGGGTGAGTTCGATGCCTCGGTTGCTCATGTCGCCGATGTTGGTGTAGTAGCCGCTATAGCCGAGCGACATGGGGGTGTAGAGATACATCAGCATGTCGGTGGTCTTGCGGTCGTAGTATTCCAAACCGCCGCGCAGACGCTGTCCGAACATCTCAAATTCCAGACCCAGATTGAGGCAGCCCACCGTCTCCCAGGTGATGTTTTCGTTGCCTTTCGATGAGAACACGTAGGCCACTTCGTCGTTGGAGTTTTTGATGGTGTAGGTGTCAACGTAGCGATAGGAGCCGATGCCGTCGTTGCCTTGCTGGCCGTAGCTGAGTTTCACCTTGAGCATGTTCAGGATTTTGTTTTTGGGGAACCAGTCTTCGCGAGTGGCAATCCAGGCGCCGCCCAATGACCAGAAGCTGCCCCAACGATGTTTGGGGTGGAAGCGGCTGGAGCCGTCGCGACGGAAGGAGCCGCTGCCGAAGTAGCGGTTGTCGTAGTCATATTGAGCGCGCAGGAAGTAGCCGTCTACGTTGTAGAGACTCTTGTAGGAGCTGTTGTCCACGGTCACCACGGCGCCGTTGAGCTCGGTGTTGCCCTCGAAGTTGGCCACTTGAGTGCGCGAGGCCGTGAGCGACGTCGAGGCGTTGCGGGTGTATTCGTGACCCAGCAGGGCGCTGACGCTGTGCACTCCGAATTTGTTGCTGTAGTTGAGCAGCTGCTGATAGTTGACGGCTGAGGTGCGATAGTGTTCCACGTCGACGGTGCCGCCCGTTGAAGCGCTGTAGCCGTAATAGGGGGCGTAGCCATACTTCATGCGGTTTTCGGTGATGTAGACGTTGCCGTTGACTGTGAGTTCAAATCCGTGGGTGAGGTCGGCGGTGAGGAAGCCTTGGATGTTGAAGGCGTTGGTGGAGTTTTGCGAGAGGTTGTATTGGTCGTCGGCCAGAGAGTTCTGGTTTTGGAGCACGGGGCGAATGAGTCCGGCGTTTTGGCCGCCGCCCATGTCGTAGAGTTTGCCGTGGGAGTCGTAGACCACGTTGCCGTTGGCGTCGCGGGTGTAGAGCGGATAAATCGGGGCGATGTCGTAGGCCACGCTAAACACAGAGGAGGCGTAGTTGCCCACCTTGTTGGTATAGGAGGCGTTGGCGCCCACGCGGAGCCATTTGTAGGCCTGATATTCCGTCTTGATGCGGGCCGAATAGCGTGTGAGGTCGTTGCCGTAGGCCAGACCGTCTTCGTCGAGATAGCCCAGCGAGGCGAGGAATTTGAATTGCTCGTTGCCGCCGGTGATTGAGAGGTTGTATTCTTGGCGGAAGCCGTCGCGGATGCCCTCTTTTCGCCAGTTGTCGGGGTAGAGCGTGTAGATGTCGCCGTTGTAGGCTATGCGGTTGCCCAGGGTGGCGTTGGGGTTCAGTCGGCCGTTGGTGCCGATGAGATATTGGTTTTCGGGCACGGAGTAGACCATGTAGGCCAGGCCGCCCTGAGAGGCCGATTTCGAGAGCGTTTGGTTGGCGTTGACGTGGGCGGCTGATTGGGTCATGCCCAGGGCGTTGCGCGAGTAGTTGTAGAGGGCCAGATATTGTGCTTCGTAATATTGGCCGGGATCGTCGATGGTGTTGTATTGCACACGAGCGTCGGTGGCCACGCCCCAGCGGGCGTCGAGGTTCACCTGCGTGTTGCCGCGTTTGGCGCTCTTGGTGGTTATGAGAATCACGCCGTTGGCGCCGCGAGCGCCGTAGAGGGCGTTGCTGGCGGCATCTTTCAGCACGGTGATGTTCTCAATGTCTTGCGGATTGATGTCGGTCCAGTAGCCGTTGTAGGGCATGCCGTCGAGCACAATCAGAGGCGAGGTGGAGGCGTTCAGCGAGCTGATGCCGCGCACCAAGATTGAGGGGTCGGAGTCCAGACCGTTGCTCATGGTCATGTTCACGCCGGCCACCTTGCCGTCGAGGGCTTTGATGGGGTTTGCAACTTGAGTTTTGGCAATGTCGGCAGCGGAGATGGTGGTGGCCGAACCGGTGAACGATTCGCGTTTCTGCTTGCCGAAGGCCACCGCAATCACCTCTTCGAGCATTTCGGAGGCGGGCACCAGTTTGATCACCATGTCTTTGCCGGCGTCGACGGTCGCGGTCTGATAGCCGACGTAGCTCACTGTGATTTTACGATCGGTGGAGGAGAGGCCTGAAAGTGAGAAGGCGCCGTCGAGGTCGGTGGATGTGGCTTTTTTGGAGCCTATGGCCATGACGGTGGCACCCACCAGCGGTGAGTCGTCGTCGGCGTCGAGCACCACGCCGCTCACTTGTGTGATTTGGGCCGAGGCGCCTATTGCCACTGTGAGCAAAAGCGCCAATAATAAGATGGCTTTTCTCATGATATGGGATGGATCACGATGTAAAATGAATGAATGAGTAATAGTAGTAGTGTCGCAAATTTATAAAAAATTTTGTAATATCCGTCTTTTTTTAGATGGAAATATCAAAAAAAATTGCAAAATGCCCGTCGAAGGGTGTTTCGACAGGCATTTTGCAATTTAAGAAGATGTAACTACGAACGTCGGGAGGGGTAGCGGCAGAGCAGCGTCGCAGATGGTCGCAACAGTAATGGATACCTATCGTGTGTATAGAAAACCATCTAAATTGAATCAATCTGCGCGTGTGAATAGTGACAGCGACTCTCTCACGTGGTCCACCGCAGGCGCCGACGTTCGTAGTTGTTGGGTTTCGGTTTATTTGGCAATGGGGCAGCCGGCGCATTTGGCGGCGATTTCGGTGAAGAAGTCGTTGCCTTTGTTGTCCACCAGGATGAATGCGGGGAAGTTTTCCACGCGAATCTTCCAGATGGCTTCCATGCCCAGCTCGGGATATTCCAGGAGTTCGACGCTCTTGATGGAGTCGTGGGCCAGGATGGCTGCGGGGCCGCCGATGGAGCCGAGATAGAAGCCGCCATGCTTGGCGCAGGCGTCGGTCACTTGCTTGGAGCGGTTGCCCTTGGCAATCATGATCATCGAGCCGCCGGCGCTTTGGAATTGGTCGACGTAGCTGTCCATGCGGCCTGCAGTTGTGGGGCCGAAGGAGCCGGAGGCCATGCCTTCGGGGGTCTTGGCGGGGCCGGCATAGTAGATGGGATGATTTTTGAGATATTCGGGCATGGGCTCGCCGTTGTCGAGGCGCTGCTTGATTTTGGCGTGAGCAATGTCGCGGCCCACGATGATGGTGCCGTTGAGGCTCAGACGGGTGCTCACGGGATATTTGTCGAGGTCGGCAAGCACTTCGGCCATGGGGCGATCGAGGTTGATGCTCACCACGGCGCCTTCGCCGGCTTTGCGCATCTCTTCGGGGATGAGTTCGCCGGGGTTGGTGTCGAGTTTTTCAATCCAGAGGCCGTTGCGGTCTATGCGGGCTTTGACGTTGCGGTCGGCCGAGCAGCTCACGCCCATGCCTATGGGGCAGGATGCGCCGTGGCGCGGCAGACGAATCACGCGGATGTCGTGGGCAAAGTATTTGCCGCCAAATTGTGCGCCAAGGCCGATGTGGCGCGATGCTTCGAGCAGCTCTTTTTCGAGCTCAACGTCGCGGAAGGCGTGGCCCAGTTCGTTGCCCTCGGTGGGGAGCGCGTCGAGATATTTCACGGAGGCCTTTTTCACCACTTCGAGGTTTTTCTCGGCCGAGGTGCCGCCAATGACGAAGGCAATGTGATAGGGCGGGCAAGCTGCCGTGCCCAGGGTCTTCATCTTCTCCACCAGGAAGGGCACCAGGGTTTTGGGGTTGATGATGGCTTTGGTCTCTTGATAGAGATATGTCTTGTTGGCAGAACCGCCGCCTTTGGCCACGAAGAGGAAGTCGTAGGTCATGCCTTCGTGGGCGTGGATGTCGATTTGCGCGGGGAGATTGCAGGCGGTGTTCACCTCGTCATACATGTTCAGGGGCGCGTTTTGCGAGTAGCGCAGGTTGTCCTGAGTGTAGGTTTGGTAGACGCCTTCCGACAGACGTTCCTCGTCGTTGCAACCGGTCCACACCTGCTGGCCTTTGGTGCCGTGGATGATGGCGGTGCCGGTGTCTTGGCAGACGGGCAGTTGACCCTTGGCGGCAATTTCGGCATTGCGCAGCATGGTCAGCGCCACATACTTGTCGTTGGCGCTGGCTTCGGGGTCGTGGAGGATTTTGGCCACAAATTCGTTGTGCTCACGGCGCAGCATGAAGGCGTTGTCGTGGGTGGCCTGACGAGCCAAGACGGTAAGAGCTTGCGGATCGACCACCAGCATTTCGTGGCCGTTCCAATTTTCCACTTTCACGTAGTCCGACGTCAGCAGACGATATTCTGTGGTGTCGGGACCAAGCGGAAACATTTCTTGATATTTAAACGGTTTGGTCATATCGGGAATGATTAGAAATTATATCCGAGTGTAAATTCCCAGGCTTTGCGTCGGCCATTGGCGGAGGCTTTGAGGAAGGCGTCGGCGTCGGCGGCGTTTGAGGCGTTGGGTTTGAGTATGTTGCGACATCCGGCCAGATAGTGGATGCCAATGTAGTAGTTGTTGTCGAGTTCCACTCCAAAGCCCATCTTCAGACCCCAGTCGAAGGAGCGCAGGAAGCCGCTGTCGCCGTAGGCGTCGCGCTTGTAGGTGGTGGGGTCGGAGGGCACGGTGCCGTCGTAGGTGGTGACGGTGTATTTTTCCGAACCGCCAAGGCCCACGCGGAAGTAGGGGCCGAAGTCGGTTTGCAGTTGAGCTATCGAGCCCATGCGCACGCGAAACGACAGGAGCACGGGGATTTCCAGCTCTTGGGTGGTGCAGTTGGCGTGGGTTTGCTGCAAGAATCCGTCGGTGGTGAGGCTTATGCGGTCAAATCCGTTGGAGTGGGAGGTGACATAGAATCCGGGCTGCACGGCAAAGAAGTCGCGAAAGGCCAGGTCGACAACCACACCGCCGCTTATGCCGGTGCGCCACGTGGGGTTGCGCATGGTGGCGCTGGGGATGTAGTTCATCTCATTTGAGGAGATGTTGCTCAGGTTGGCGCCGGCGCGCAGGCCCACTCTCAGCGGCGAGGCCGGTTGGGTGGTGTCGATCACGAATTGCGACGACGCTGTCAGAGCGGTGGCGCCCAATGTCAGGGCCACGGCCAAGGTGCGGAAAATGTGATTGCTCATATCGGTGTTTTAGATTTGGTTTTGAGATTTTCTATCGTTCAAAAAAGTAGCAATTGGCCACGCCCACGAGCGCAAACACAATCAGAATCGACCCGATGATGCGGTTGATGAGCCAGAGCGAGCGCACGTTGAAGTGCTGGCGGAGCTTGTTGACTCCGGTGGTGATCAGCAGCCACCAGCCCAGCGCTCCCAGCGCAATGCCGCTATAGCCCACGGCATAGAGTGTCCAGCTCAGCCCGGGGTGCAGAAAGTTGAACCGCGCAAACAAGCCCATGATGAAAAAGAGAATCAACGGGTTGCTGAAGGTCAACACAAAGCCGCTGGAGAAGTCTTTCCAGAAGGTTTTGCCCTGCTGCCCGGCCACTTTCAGCGCTCTTGCCGGATTTCTCCGAAAAAGATACACGCCAAAGCAGGCTATCACGGCCGAACCCACCAGCTGCAGCAGCGACTGATGGCGGTCCACCATCGAGGTGATAAACGAGATGCAGAAGCCCGTGAGCGCACAATAGGTCAAGTCGCTCACTGCCGCGCCGATGCCGGTGTAGAAAGCCGGCCAACGGCCCTTGTTCAGGGTGCGTTGGATCACCAGCATGCCAATCGGACCCATGGGAGCCGACAGCAGCACGCCGATTGCCAAGCCGCATAGCAGCACGTAGAGCATGTCGTTCATTATCCCACAAAGTTACGCCTTTTCTCTGAAATGCGCAATAGCCTATCGGCATAAAAATGACAAGCCCGCAGTCGGCGAACCGGCGGCGGGATTGCTTTGGCGAGTTAGAATGCTCTAACTTACTTTGCGCACTGGCAAGAGTCGGGGGTGGTGGCACCGCAAGCGCAGGTGTCGCAACCGCAAGAATCGGGAGTTGCTACTTCTTCAGCAACTTCTTCTACGGTTTCGATTGCTTCTTCAGCGGGAGCTTCTTCGGTCTTGGAACCGCAAGATGCGAGGGTCAGGCCAGCGAACATGGCTACGGCAGCGATAGCTGCAACAAATGATTTACGCATTGTATTGATATTTATGGGATTAATAATTTGTTTTGTTTCTAAATCGCGGCAAAGTTATTGCGTTTTTTTGACATGAACAAATAAAAAGTGTTAAAAATTTCGGGAAAATTCTAAAACGCCCATTTGACGGGCGTTTTCGAGGCATTTCAGACCGGGCTGTTACGATTTCACGCGGCCGGGGTTGGCGGCGATGAATGCTTTCCACGATTTGGGCCCGGATGAGGGCACCGGGCGCTGCGACTCGTAGAAGTGGCAGAGGGCCGCGCCAAGGGCGTCGGTGGCGTCGAGTTGCACTTTCAGGTCGTCGGCGGCAATGTGGAGCATTCGCCGCAGCATCTCCTGCACTTGCTCTTTGGAGGCGGCGCCGTTGCCGGTGATGGCCATCTTGATTTTGCGCGGCTCATATTCGGTGATGGGCATGTCGCGAGCCACGGCGGCGGCTATGGCCACGCCCTGCGCGCGCCCGAGTTTGAGCATCGACTGCACGTTTTTGCCAAAAAACGGCGCTTCGATGGCCAGTTCGTCGGGGAGAAATTGGTCAATCAGCGAGCTCACGCGCTGATAGATGCGGTGCAGACGCAGATATTGGCTCTCTTCGGCGCTGAGTTTCAACACGCCCATGGCTATCATCTCGGGCTGACGGCCGCGCACTCCCAGGATGCCGTAGCCCATCACGTTGGTGCCGGGGTCGATGCCCAGGATAATCTTGTCGTAGTCTTTGAGCGAGTGGGCGGTCATAGTTTCACTTCGCGCAATATCGTGGGAAACGGGGTGACGCCTTCGGCGCCGAGCAGCCGCGTGATGTTGGCAAACTCCACGGGGGCCACTTGCGAGGCAAAGTTTTCACATTGCTCCAAGTCGTCGAAATAGACGTGGACGGCCAGCACCTCCACGTCGGGTTGCGGCGAGTCCATGGCCAGACACACCGACGGCGCCGTGGCGTAGGAGTCACACAGCGGCATCCAGCGTTGACCTATCCAGCGGCGCAGGTCGTCGGCCGTGGCGGCGGTGTGGAAGAATGTGGTGTTGTAGATAATCATAGGTTGTAGAAGCGGCTGAACACTTTCGAGGTGGCGTCGACGTCGGTCAGCGACACGGTTTCGCGGCAGGAGTGCATCCCCCAGAGGGCCACGCCCATGTCCACGCCGCGCATGTCCAATTGCGAGGTGAGGATGTTGCCCAAGGTGGAGCCGCCGGGCGAGTCGCTGTGGTTCACGAATATCTGATAGGGCACGTCGGCGCCGTCGCACAGCGCGCGGAACACCGCCGCCGAGTCGCCGTCGGTCATATATTTGCAGTTGGCGTTGACCTTGATGGCGGGGCCGCCGCCGAGCGTGGGATGGTTCACGGGGTCCATCTTCTCCACGTAGTTGGGGTGAGTGGCGTGGGCGCAGTCGGCGGAGATGAAAAATGAGTTGGCCACCGCGCGGAGCCAGTCTTCTTCGCTGCCCCCTTGGGCAAGGTTGATGCGGCGCAACACGTTGCGCAACACCGGCGAATGGGCGCCCTGCTTGGTGCCGGAACCGGTCTCTTCGTTGTCGAATATGGCCATCACTTGGGTGTGGACGCCGGGTCGAGCCTCAAGCAGTCCGCTCAGGGCACACCAGGCCATGGCCAGGTCGTCGAGCCGGCCGCAGTTCACCCAGTCGCCCTCGGCGCCCACGCGCTCGGGGCCTTGCACGTCGAAGAGCGTCAGGTCGTAGTCGAGAATCTCCTCGGGCTTCACGCCTAAGCGTTCGGCCACGATGCCCATCACCGTGGGGGCCACGCCGGAGGCTTCCACGGCGCCGAGAATCGGCAGCATATCTTTCTGCGCCGAGAGGGCCACACCCTGGTTCACTTGGCGGTTGAAGTGGATGGCCAGCGAGGGGATAATCAGTCGGCAGTCGTCGATTCTCACCAGTCGATGCTCCGGGCGGAGCGGATCGGCCGAGCGCAGCAACACGCGACCGCTGATGCCCAGCGGACGGTCAAACCATGTGGTGTAGATCATGCCGCCATAGACCTCGGTGTTGAGTTTCACCATTGCGGCGGTGTGGATTTCGGGGTTGGGCTTGATGCGGAAACAGGGCGAATCGCTGTGGGCCGCAATGATGCGCATTCCGGCGGTGGGGTCGGTGCCAACGATGAAGGCAAACAGTGCGGAGTCGTTTTTGCAGACGTAGCGGCGGTCGCCGGGACGCAGGCTCCAGGCATCGCCTTCGCGCAGCTCGGTGAAACCGGCTTGCTGCAGGCGGCGAGTCATGGCATCGACGGCCAGAAAGTTGCTCACGGCCTCGGTCATGAAGGGGAAAAGAGGATGTTGAGGGTGACTCATAGGTCAAAAGGTTGGTTCGTTGCGATAGTTGTATGTGTTGCGAAGCTGCTCAAACTGCTCGGCGTTGGCCTTCAGCAGGGCCGTGTCGGTCAGCGGATTGTAGCTTGCAAGAATTTCGTCTAATCCGGGGGCTTGGGCCACCGGAGGAATTGCCGGAGCCAACTCCGGGGCTATGGCAGACACGGCCATTGCCGTGGCGCGTTGCTTGCCTTGGAGGGAATATCCGGCCACGTGGGGCGTGGCCACTTGGGCCAGGGCGAGCAATTCGGCGCTGATGTAGGGTTCGCCTTCCCAGCAGTCGATGGCGGCGTGGCTCACGGCGCCGCTGCGCAGGGCCTCGATTAGGGCCGGGGTGTCGACCACGGCGCCACGGGCGGCGTTGACAATCACCGGATGCCGTTGCAGCGAGCCGAAAAATCGGGCGTCGGCCATGTGGCGCGTGGAGTCGTCCAATGGCGTATGGAATGTGATGGCGTCGGCCTCACGGGCAATCTCTTCAAGGCTGACAAATTCGTCGGGGCCTTCGGCGGCGGCTCGTGGCGGGTCGCACAGCAGGGTGCGGATGCCGTTGGCTCGGGCCCAGCTATCGACGATGCTACCCACGTGGCCCACGCCCACGATGCCCAGGGTCCACCCCTGCGGCGGCATGATGCGGCCCAGAGTGGCCAGCACGTATTGCGCCACGGCCGGGGCGTTGCAGCCCGGGGCGTTGTCCACGCGTATGCCGTGGCTGCGGCAATAGTTGAGGTCTATGTGGTCGGTGCCGATGGTGGCGGTCACCACGTGGCTCACTCGCGACCCTCGGAGCAGGGCGGCGTCGCAGCGCGTGCGCGTGCGCACTATCAATGTGTCGGCCTCGCGCACTCGCTCGGGGGTGATTTCCTCGGGGGGCAGATAGCTCACGGTGGCTATCGGTTCGAGCAGCCCGCGGATGAACGGTATATGCGATTCAACGATTATCTTCATGCGTTAATTATCAACATTGCCACCCAGCCAATCAGCGCAATCACTCCGCCCACGTAGCCCAGGGCTCGCGAGGTGACAAAGAGCGAGGTCTCGTAGGCCGCGCAGACCATGAGCAGAGGCAGGTAGATTGGTGCCCGACCAAAGTCGAGGCAAAACATCGCCATGGCGTAGAGCGTGAGCAGGTGGACGGCGGCATTGTAGTTGCGCGGCTTCGACTGAAAACCGTAGGTGAGCAACACGCACACGCTGCCAAACACCACACACAGCGCCGCCGGAATCAGTCCGGTCATAAACAGCTGCGGCCGTTCGGCAATCCCGTCGGCGGTGATGATTTGGAAATCGGGCGCCGGAAGGCTCAGCGGAATCACGCCGTAGCCCATGAGGAGCACTGCAGGGGTGAGCACGCCGAGCGCAGCGGCCGCGAGGCCGCGCATGGTCAGTGCGCGCATGTTGGCTATCCCTATCAAGAATAGCCCCGTCAGCGGCCAGTAGGCCGACGAAAAGAGCGACCCCAAGCCCAACATCAGAAACACCAGGAAGATGGTGCGCCGATGCTGCGGAGCGTGAAAGCAGAGAAACATGATGCCCGTGGCGGCGATGGCCACCAGCGCATAGAGCAGTCCTTCAACGCTTTGGTCGGCCGTGGCTATGCCAGATTGGAGCACGGCAAAGAGTCCGGCAAAGAGGATGGAGGTGGAGTGGGTGAGATTGTAGATTTTGTTGAGAACACACATGGCCGCGCCCACCACCAGTGTCAGCGCCATGCAGGGCAGCGACACGCCTCGGCCCGCCATCATGCCAAAGGCCCAGATGGCCAGGATGACGGTGGCTCCGCGTGAGGTGAAGACGCGGTCGGCGGGGGTGGGGCGGGTGCGGGTCATCGCATGAGGTCTTGACCGATGTCTCGACGATAGTATTTTCCGTTGAATTGGAAGGCGTTGACGGCGGCAAACGAGCGCTCGGCAGCGTCGGCAATGGAGCTGCCGTAGCTGCTGGCGGCGATGACGCGGCCGCCGTTGGTGACGGTGCGACCTTCGGCGTCGATGGCGGTGCCGGCATGGAAGAGCAGCGACTCGCTCACGGCCTCCAAGTTGCTGATCACTTCGCCTTTCTTATAGGCTCCGGGATAGCCGGCGCTCACGGCCATGACGGTCACCACGGTGCGCGGGTCGATGTCCAGACGCAGGTCGGCCAGGTTGCCCTGAGCGGCGCCCTTGAGCAGGGGCACGAGGTCGGAGGCCACGCGCAGCATCACGGCCTCGGTTTCGGGGTCGCCCATGCGCACGTTGTAT
>CAZJWM010000004.1:0-13494 GCA_964549975.1 uncultured Bacteroides sp.
CCGAAAAAATCGAATCTTGCCACGATGAAAAAATCCTGTCATGGCTTGAACAACACATTTGCATCATCCCGATGTTTCCGCGCCCGGCAGGATGCTCCGTAATCAAAGACTGCAACATCAACGCCGAGGGCGTCAAAGCACTTTCGTCAGCTGCTGCCGATTGCTGGGAGGCGATTATGAACATGGATTTGCAAGCCTTTGCCAAGGCATTTCAGGCTTCTTTTGAGGCACAGATCGCAATGTTTCCGGCGATGATGGCCCCCGGAGTTGAGGACTACATCAACAAATATCGCGGAGAAGTTCTTGCCTGGAAAATGGCCGGAGCAGGTGGCGGCGGCCACCTCGCCGTGGTCTACGACGGCGAAAAACCCGAAGCCGGCATCCCCATCACCATCCGCCGCCGCGCCCTCAAATAAAGCATTCTCTAAAAGGCTGTGCGATTTCGCACAGCCTTTTTTTCATTAGTTTTTACTAAAAAAAGTGGGTGCTAAAGTTGGTAGTTACTAAAATTAGTTGTATCTTTGTCCCATCAGAAAACCAATCGAACCGATATGACTAAAACCATAGCAATACTCAATCACAAAGGGGGTGTGGGCAAAAGCTGCACCTCGCAAAACCTCGCCGCAGCGCTGAAGTTGCGCAAGAAGAAAGTGCTGCTCATCGACCTCGACGGCCAAGCCAACCTCACCGAGTCGATGGGCCTATCCATCGAAGAACCGCAAACCATCTACGGCGCCATGAAGGGCGAATATCCGATGCCGCTGGTGGAGACGCCCAGCGGCCTCACTCTGGTGCCTTCGTGCCTGGACCTCTCGGCTGCTGAGTCGGAGTTAATCAACGAGCCGGGTCGCGA
Source organism: uncultured Bacteroides sp. (assembly GCA_964549975.1). Taxonomy (GTDB): domain Bacteria; phylum Bacteroidota; class Bacteroidia; order Bacteroidales; family Muribaculaceae; genus UBA3263. Next base: position 854 of record CAZJWM010000004.1, read on the forward strand.
AATGATTCTCAAAGGTCTCATAGCCCAAACCGTTTTCGACCACCACAATTTCGACTATATCATCGTAGACTGTCCGCCGTCGCTGGGGCTGCTCACGCTGAATGCCCTCACCGCCGCCGATTTCCTCATCATCCCCGTGCAAGCTCAATTTCTGGCAATGCGCGGTATGGCAAAACTGATGAAGGTGATTCGCATCGTGCAGCAGCGTCTGAACCCCACGCTGAAAATCGGCGGCATCGTCATCACGCAATTCGACGGCCGCAAGACGTTGAACAAGAGTGTGTCAGAACTGATTCGCGAGGCCTTCGGCGAACATGTGTTCGACACGTACATCCGCGACAATGTGTCGCTGGCCGAAGCGCCCGTGCGTGGCAAAAACATCTTCGAATATTGCCCGCGCTCCTATGGCGCACAAGACTATCTCGCCCTTTCAAAAGAAGTTCTCAAAATCAGCTAAACAAATATGGGTAAAATCAATTCACTGAAAGACAGTATGAAAGGCGGTCTCAACGGACTGCTCTCATCCACCACCGCAGAGTCTCCCAAAGCCCAGGCCAAGCCTAAGGCAAAAGCTCCGGCCCCGGCTGCTGCGGCAGAGCCCGAAGTGGCCGGCAAACGCGAACCGGCAGTCCACTGCAACTTTGTCATCGACAAGAGCATCCACACGCGCATGAAGTATCTGGCCATCGACAAGGGTATGTCGTTGCGCGACATCGTCAACGAGGCCATGAGCGAATACCTGGCCAAGCACAACCGATGATCCTAATTGAAAATTGATAATTGAAAATTGAAAGTTGGGGAGTTTAAAGTCTTTTAGTTTTTAGTTTTTAGTTGGGAGTTTAAAGTCTTTAAGGACCTTAAGGACTTTAGGGACTCTTAACTCTCCACTCTTAACTCTTAACTCCGGACTTTCAATTTTCAATTATCAATTTTCAATTACACAAGCAGCGAAAGCTGCTTGTGTATGGCTCGGGGATAGAGCTCGTATTCCACGGCGTGGACCTTCGCTTCGAGGGTCTGCGCCGTGTCGTTTGCGGTGACTTCCACTTCGCCTTGCATGACGATGGCGCCGCCGTCAATTTGCTCGGAGACCAGATGGACCGTGGCACCGCTACGCTTCTCGCCGGCGGCTATCACGGCCTCGTGGACGTGGTGGCCCCACATCCCTTTGCCGCCGTAGGCCGGCAATAGCGACGGGTGGATGTTGAGAATCCGCCCGGGGTAGGCGGCCACAATCTCGTCGTGGACTTTGCGCATGAATCCGGCCAACACCACCAGGTCGATGTTGCGCTCGCGCAGTGCGTCGATCACCTTTTGCGGCTGCCGGGCAAAGTCGTCGTTGCTCACGTAGAGCGTCTCCACGCCCAGTCGCTCTGCGCGCGTCAGCGCCATTGCGTCGGGCTTGTTGCTGATCACGAGCGAGACTTCCGCCTCGGTGCTCGTGGCGAATCTGCGTATAATGTTTTCGGCATTTGTGCCGCTGCCGGAGGCAAGGATTGCAATGTGCTTTTTCATGATAATAATTTGTCGGCGAGGGCTTTGACGGCCTCGCGGTCGGCGGTTTTGAAGGCGCCGCGGATGGTGACGGCGGGTTCCACAATCTCAATGTTTTTCATCTGCTGCAGGGCGGCGGTCATCACCTTGGCGGCAAGCGGTGCCCACGAGCCATTCTCCATCAGGGCTACGCGGCGACAGCTGAAGTTTTTGCTCTGCAGGCGTGCAAGAAATTGCTGCATGGCTGGAAACACCGACGCATCGTAGGTGGCCGAAGCGAGCACCAGCGTGTCGTAGCGGAACGCGGCGCCCACGGCGCGAGCCACGTCGTCGCGCGTCAGGTCGTAGGTCTCCACGGTTTGGCCGCCGGCGCGCAGCTCGTCGGCTAAGGCCAACGCGGCCCGGGCGGTGTTGCCATAGATTGAGGCATAGGCTATCACCGTGCCATTCTGCTCGGGGCGATAGCTGCTCCAAGCGTCGTAGAGCGCAACGTAGCGCTGCAGGTCGCCGGTCAACGTCGGGCCGTGAAGCGGACAAATCGTGGCGATGGGCAGGGCCGCGGCCTTTTTCAGTAGCGACTGCACCTGTGCGCCATATTTTCCCACGATGTTGATGTAATAGCGGCGGGCTTCGTCGGCCCAATCGGCGGGCTGCTCGGCGGAGAGTGCGCCAAACGTGCCGAATGCGTCGGCCGAGAAGAGCACACCGCTCGCAGAGTCGAACGTCACCATCACCTCGGGCCAGTGGACCATCGGCGCCATGACAAAGTGAAGCACGTGGCCGCCCAAGTCAAGCTCATCGCCCTCCTTCACGGCCAGGCAGCGCCCTGCGAAGTCGCATCCCTCAAAATAGAGCGGCATCATCTTCACGGCGGCCGCCGTTGCCACAATCTGCGTCTGCGGATAGCGGCTCACGAATTGGCCGATGCTTGCGGCATGATCCGGCTCCATGTGTTGCACCACAAGGTAGTCGGGCCGGCGGCCTGAGAGTGCGTCATGCAATTGTGAGAGCCACTGCTCGGTGCAGCGCGCATCCACTGTGTCCATCACGGCCACCTTTTCGCCGAGAATCACGTAAGAATTATAGCTCACGCCGGCGGGCACGGGGTATTGTCCCTCAAAGAGGTCGAGCGTCAAATCGTCAACGCCTATATATACAATGTCTGATGAAATTGACTTATTCATTATCTTATTGTTGTGTGGAAAACCAACTGCAAAGTTCGTCATTTTTTCTCTAACCATCCAACTTTTTCCACAAAAACTACTTTTTCCTGCGAAAAGGAAGCGCCACCATGCCGGGGCATGATGGCGCAACTAAGAACTAAGAACTGAGAACTGAGAACTGAGAACTAAGAACTGAGAACTGAGAACTGAGAACTAAGAACTAAGAACTGAGAACTGAGAACTAAGAACTAAGAACTGAGAACTAAGAACTTTCAATTTTCAATTATCAATTTTCAATTATAAAGCGCGTAGCTCGAGGCGATGGCGGGTGCCGTTGATGTAGAGGCCGTTGGAGGGGGAGAGCACGCGGCGGCCGTCGAGGTCATACCAGCTGTCGGCGTCGGCGTCGTCACGGGCGTCGAGGTCGGTCAGGCCGGTGAGGATGGCGTCGGAGAGCGTCACGTTGGCGCTTGTGGCGTCAGACTCCAGGTAGGCGCTGTTGGGCTGGATGGTTGTGGCGGTGGCCTGCGTCAGTTGGGGCGTTTCGCCGTCGGCGAGCGTCATGTAGGATGTGCTCACGTTGGAGTTGATCACGTTGGTGCCGCTGAGCATGTTGTTGGCGATTTCGCTGTCCACGAGGTCGGCGGAGCTGATGGCGAGGGTGAGCGACGTTGCTGCGGCGCGAGTTTTGGCGTTGCCGCTATAGTGGATCAACACGGGGGTGTTGGCGGCCAGGACTGTGCCACCGATTTGCTCCATCACCACGGTGCCGTCCGCTTTGACGTAGTCGGCGGCGTAGAATTCCACGTCAGAGGGCATCTCAACGGGGCAGGGGAGTTGAATCAGCGCGTAGCCGCCGGAATTGAGCGCAATGTCGGAGATTTCGTCAACCTCCTCGAAATACCATTGCTCGGAGTCCTCCAATTGGTTGTATGCCACAAGCTTTTGAGCGCCGGAACTGGTCAGCCAGTAGTCGGTGCCCGTTTTCTTGAAGCGGAAACGTTTCACGAAATCGGCAGCGGGCTCGAGGGTGAACGTCACGGCGTTGTCCACCGTGGCGGTTGCTCCAAGGCCGTAGCCGTTGCCGTCGCCGCCAGTGAGATATGTGTCGGTGGCGGCCACTTTCACCTTCACCTGATAGGGATTGCCGTTGGGGAATTCAAATGTGAAGAGGCAGAGGTTTTCCTGACTCGAATTGCTGGTGGCGCCCACGCCGGGAGTGGTCAAGCCCGAGCTGTAGAGCGAGCCGTCTGTGTTGATGTGCAGGTAGTTGGTCATCACGTTGGTGGTGGGGCGCGTCCAGTTGGCTATGCGGTAGTAGCGGCCGGCTTTGGGCAAACGCGAAACCAGCGCCTTCTGATAGGCCACTTCCGCTTCGGCCAGTGAGCCGCTCGCAACGGCCTTGGTCAGCTCCTCCACGTCGTAGCCGCCGGCGTAGCCCGTGAGGTTGTCGGAGCTCTTTTCGAATGTGGATTCGTTGGTGAGGAATTCCTGATATTGGGCCATCTCGCTCTTGAATTGCGCTTCGATTGCGGCGAGGATTTCGGCCTTTTCAGCGTCGGTGAGCGTGCGGGTGGTCGATGGCGTGATGTTGAAAATCACGTCGTTGGCCGATGCCGCGGTGATGGTTTCGAGGAAGCAGATTTGGTCGGTGTTGGAGCTGAGGCCCAGCAGCGACGAGCCGCAGTCGATGAGCCAACCGGAGTGGCTGCCCACGTAGCGCAGACACACGTCGGCAAAATCGCTCGTGGTGGTTGTGGCGGTTTCCACAGTCTGCGCGGCGGTGTCGTCGGTGGCGGCGATGGTGTAGGTGTTCGGCGTCAGAAAACCTTTGGTCGAAAGGTTGTAGAAGTAGTATGATCCGCGATAGTTGTAGATCACCCACTGGTTGCTGTCGTCGGTGGGGGCGGTGGCGGTGGTGCTCACCGTGGTGTCGGCGGCGATGACTTGGCCGGAGGTGTTGCTGAGGGTCACCACCACCGGGTCGGTCAACTGCTCGGTCGACGTGATGTCAGCTGCGGCGGCAGCGGCCGTCAGCGAAGCTGTTGCCAGAATGGCTATATTGCTGAATAGATGTTTCATTGTTCGGTGGTTGTTTTAGCGGTGGAGTTGAGGTCGTCGGAGGTGAGCGGACGGTCGTTGGGGATGTCGGGTGTCTTGAATTGCGGGATGTCGGCGTTGACAATCTTGTTGACAAGGTCGTCGGTCATCGTCTTCCAGCTGTTTTTGGTGGCCATATCGGCCATGTCGTCGATAATCTCCTGGAACATATCCTCCATCATCACGTAGTAGTATGTGCCGTAGTCACCGATTTGGATTGCCACGTTGCGCAGCGAACCCATCTTTTCGAAGAAGGGGTAGAGGTTATATTTGCATAGCTCGGAGGCCTTGACCATATAGTTGAGGATAAATGGCAAGGTGTTTTGATATTGGTTGCTCGATGAGGTGATATAGCCGTTGGTGACCCACACAGACGTCGGATATTTCTCCACGAAGGCGGCATAGGCCTCGCTATCGCCGTTTTGGGCGCGAGCCAGAAGCTCATATTTGTTCATCTCGGCGATGGTGTGCTTGGCCGTTTTGCGCAGCGATTCGTAGAGGTCTTGCGTGAAGTCGGGGTAGTAGTCATCCGACGAGCGCATATCGGCGGTTTGCGGCTCTGCAAAGTAGCAGTGGAGCATGAAGAAGGGTGCGAGGGTTTCCTCGACACCAACTTCGTTGATTTGTACTGCCTGTCTGGTGCCCAACGCTGTGATGGTGGAGTCTTGAGCGGCGGCAAATTCTTTGATTTTGTCGCACCAACTGAAGGCCGTTGCTGCATTTTCGGTTGCGTTGTGGCGCGCGGAGCTATATTTTGTGTAATATTCGGTGTTGCTTTCGTCGAGGAAGTGCTTGCGAACAGATGCCCATGCACTTAGCACGCGAGAGCCGGCATAGCCCATGTGGAGCACGTTGTAGCAGGAGTTCATGTTGTTGGACGTTTCACCCAGACCGCCCCAGCAGAAGTAGGGGTGCATCTGGTGTTGGTGACCCCACTCGTGAGAGAGGCCCCAAACCACGTCATCGTCGTGATACATGATCATATCGGGGCTGCAGACGCGATATTGCGTGTCATATTTGAAGCTGACGCCCATGCCGCCCTGGAACATATAGAAGCTGTAGTTCACATAGGCAAAGGTGTGGTTCTTTGGCAGCATATTGTATTTCTCGAAACCGAGCAGGCGGTGTTCCCATGCCACGAGAATATCAAGCACGTTGACGTAGCGCACGTATTGATCCTTGGCGTAGGTTTTCAGAGCGTTCACTTCCCAGACGGATTGCGCTTTGTCGCCAAGGCAGTCGATGGTGGTGTAGCAAGCGTTGTCGAGTGTGGCTTGGTTTTCGGCGTTGGTCTTGTGGTTGGAGATGATGCCGTTGACTTTGGCGCCGACAATGTGAACCTTCACCGTCGGGGGCACCTCTTCAGCTATGCCGGCGTCGTTGTAGTTGCAGATGTAGCAGAGGCCGTCCCAGTCGGTGGTCTTGTTGATGATGTTCACGCCGTTGAGCAGGGTGTAGCTTTCGCTATTGAAACCCTCACCTTCAGGCACCGTCCAGCCGATGCAGCGCATGGTCACGGCGCTCTTTGTGTCGTCGAGACCCTCTACCATAACCACGTATTGGCCTTTGGAGATCATGTTGCCGGTGACGCCCTCAATCTGGCTGTAATATTTGCCGGGGGTGCTCCATTCGTCGGCCAGGGTGGTGTAGTTTTTGATGGCCTCATGCGAGGTGATTTTGCCTTCGGAGCTGTATTCGCCCGATTTCATCAGTTCGGCCAGTTGGCGCAGGAAGGGGTTTTGGATTGCGGCAATCTCCTCGTCGGTGATGCCGGGTTTCAGCGAGGTGAGCATCGCGTCGGAGAATGTGGCGGCCACCTCTTCGTCCCACGTCTTAGTGGCGGTGGAGCCGTCGCCGGAGTTGCTGCCGGGCTCGAGGCTGAGAAATTGCATTTCGGCCACGCAAGCGTAGTTTTTAGAGCCGCTGGAGGCGCTGGAGTGGACGATGAACTTCACGCTCGTCACGTTGGTCTGATAGGCCGCGGGCACATACACCAGCGACGGAGTTGATGCGCCTTGGAAGTCGAACGTGCCCAGCGAGGTGTAGGTGTCGGAGCCGGATTGTTGTATCAATATTTCCACCACTTTGAAGCGGCCGTTTTCGGTGCCGCTGGCTGTGCCGGTGCGCGGGATATATTTGATGATGTCGAGAGTGTCGATGGGGTCGGCGAAGTTGTAGACCAGTTCGGGCCACTCCGAGGAGTTGCTCGAGTCGAAACCGTTCCAGTGGCTGTGGTAGTATGTGTCGGTGTTGTCGTCGTAAGACAATGCGATTTCATTGCCATCGTGCACTGTCGAGGATGTGGCCGAGGTGGGCGTATGCTTGATGCACACCATGTCTTGGCCCTCAAACTTCATCTCCGAACAAGAGGCGTAACTCTTTGCCGATGTTTCGCCGTCGCCACCGGAGTGGACGATAAACTTCACGGAGAGCACCTTTTCGCGGAACGCTTCAGGCACCGTGATGCCCATTGGAGTGGATGAACCTTCATTGTTGTAGGTGCCCACGGAGACGTAGTCGTCGTCGCCGCTGCGCTTCATCAGCACCTCAAACTCCTTGAAGTTACCGTTGACGTTGCCGTCGGTGCGGGGATAATAATAGATGTTGGTGAAATTGTGGATACCTTCGAAGTTATACACCAGTATGGGCCACTGCGATGAGTCGGTGTGGTCAAAGCCATGCGATGATGACCATTCGCTGTGGTAGATGGTAGAGGTGTTGTCGTCGTAGGAATACTTGATTTCGTTTCCGCCTTGGTAGTTGGAAGCAGTGGCACCGACCACCGTGGCATACTGTCGAGGGTCGGTGGCTTTGGCGCCGAGCTCGAAGCCCGGCTGAATCACCGTGATGGTCGACGAATTGTTTTTCGAATCAAGCAATTCGATTGTGGCCGTGCGTTGGCCGTCGGAGAGGTTGGCGGTGGTGGCTTCGATGTTGAGCACACCGTCGTCGTCAACGTTGACCGACAGCCAGTCGGCCGACGTGGCATAATAGGTGATTCTCGAGAATGTCTCCACCTGCGTTGAGCAAGGTTCGTAACTGTCGAGAGTCACGGTTTGGGCGCTGAGAAACAGCACCGAGAAAGGTTTCGTCGGCAATTGATTTTGGGCACTAAGTGTTGGTGTCGCGGCAATCAATGTCGATGCGGCCAGAATCAGGCCGCACATAGTTCGCCTATTGTTCATGCTTTAGCGTAGAATAAGGATTTTTTTATGTAGAGATATTAATGGTGCAGCAAATTTACACACATTAATAATAACCACCAAACTTTTCCGACAAAAAAAAATTGCGAAAAAATTTGGTGGGGAATAAAATATTTTGTAGCTTTGCATCGTTATGAAACGCAAGATTCGCATACTGGCATTGGCGCTGGCTGGGGTAATCGCCTCAACAGCAGCATCGTGGGCAGTGGCAGCCGAACGCATTGAGCAGGCTCCTACGGCTCCCGCGGTTCGCATTGCGGCCAACAGCAACGGTGTGCAGCTCACGGCTCATGAGGCCACCAGATTTGACATCTACTCCATCACCGGGCAGCTGATTCGCTCCGTGGAGGTGAAATCCGAGACGCTCACCGTGGAGTTGCCCACAGGCTGCTACATAGTGAGGTGTCCGCAAGGCTCTCAGAAAGTTGTGGTGCGTTAGTCCTATCGTTGGCTTTGCACCATTTTTTTTACCCCTCCTTTTCGCACATATAAGCATACGCACACACCGTGTCAACCACCAATCCGATTCTCACAGTGGATGAGGTGAGCAAAAGTTTCACCAATCATCGCGCCCTCGACCGCGTGTCGCTCCAAGTGGAGCGCGGCAGCGTCTACGGCTTGCTCGGCCCCAACGGCGCCGGCAAAACCACCCTGATTCGCATTATTAACCACATCACCGCCCCCGACAGCGGCACCGTCTGCTTCGACGGCCACCCATTGACTGCCGCCGACGTGGAGCATATAGGCTACCTCCCCGAAGAGCGCGGCCTCTACAAAAAGATGAAAGTGGGCGAACAAGCCCTATTCTTTGCCCAACTCAAAGGGCTGAACAAACGCGAGGCCGAGCGCCAACTCCGTAGCTGGTTTGAGCGCTTCGAGATTGGCGGCTGGTGGGATAAGAAAGTGGAAGAACTCTCCAAAGGCATGGCCCAGAAGGTGCAATTCATCGTCACCGTGCTCCATCGCCCCAAGCTCCTCATATTCGACGAACCGTTCTCCGGTTTCGACCCGCTGAATGCCCAACTGCTCAAACGCGAAATCCTCAGTCTGCGCGACCAAGGCGCCACAGTGATCTTCTCTACCCACAACATGGCCTCAGTTGAAGAGCTCTGCGACCGCTTCACCCTGATAAACCGCTCGCGCAACATCCTCTCCGGCTCCGTCGACGAGGTGAAACGCAGTTTTGCCGAAGGCCGCTACGACTTCACCCTCGTGGGCGACACCACCGCGCTGGTGCCCTACATCATCCCTCTGACCCAACAACAGGAATTCACCCCCGAGGCCGACGGTCGCACTCGCCTGTCGGTGAAACTGGCCCCGGGCGTCAGCCTCCGCGACGCCATAGCCGTGGCCAACGACCACGCTACCCTGGTGGGCGTGAGCGAACGCATCCCCTCGATGAACGACATCTTTATCCAAACCGTGGAGCAATCCACAGCCACCTCCCCCGACGCCCGCAATGAAGAATAAAATAGGCCTGATCATAGCTCGCGAATATCGCCAGCGAGTGAAGAAGAAAAGTTTCATCATCACCACCCTGTTGATGCCCATCCTGATGGTGCTGCTCACGGCGCTGCCCGCGCTGATGATCGTGCTCAACGAGCCCGACGAGCGCAACGTGGCCGTCATCGACGACTCCGGCGTGATTCTCCCCAACCTGGAGAGCAACTCCACGGTGCGCTATTTCGACGCCCACGACGCCACTAAGCAGGAGCTTCTCGCCTCCGACTCCGTCTACGGCGTGCTCATCATCGACCGCAACATCGTGGACAACCCCGCCGGGGCCACGCTGCTCACCACCGAATCGTCCACCGTGGCCGTCAATTCCGACATCACCGGCCAGATGGAGAAGATCATCGAAAACCAAAAACTCCGCAAATATAACATCGAAAACCTCGACAAAATCCTCGACGACGTGGAGACCACCGTGACCCTGCGCACCCTCACCACCGACGTCGACGGTCAAAAAGAGCAAGACCAATCGGCCGAACTCAGTGCCGGATTGGGCACACTGCTCAACTTTGTGCTCTATATGTTCATACTGCTCTATGGCGGCATGGTGATGAACTCCATCATCGAAGAGAAAAACAATCGAGTGCTCGAAATTGTGGTCTCATCGGTCAGCCCCACGCAACTGATGCTGGGCAAGGTGATTGGCGTGGGCTTGGTGGCGCTGACTCAGGTGCTCATCTGGGCCGCCATCATCATAGTGTTTGCCACCACCGCCCTGCAGTCGCTGCTCCCGGCCGCCGTCGACGCCTCCGACGTGGCCATGCTCTCGGCCATCATGGCCTTGGTGTCGTTGCCCTTCCTTCTGAAGATTTTCGCCATGCTCATCATCTTCCTGCTTGGCGGCTACCTCTTCTATGCCTCGGTGTTTGCCGCCATCGGTGCCGCGGTCGACAACGTGCAAGACGCCGCCCAACTGCAAACCCTCGGCGTGGTTCCCGTGTTGTTCGGCCTAATAGCCTCCATGAGCGTGTTGGCCGACCCCAACGGCCTCTTCGCCGTGGTGTGCTCGCTGGTGCCCTTCACCTCGCCCATGGTGATGATGGCAAGAATGCCCTTCGGTGTGCCTCTGTGGCAAACCGTCACCTCCATAGTGTTGCTCTTCCTGAGCGTCATCTTCATGATATGGTTTGCCGCCAAGGTCTATCGCGTGGGCATCTTCATGTATGGCAAAAAGCCCACCGTGCGCGACCTCATACGCTGGGCCCGCTACAAATAAACACTCCTGCCGCCGTGGGCAATTGAGGAAAAATTCGTACCTTTGTGCGTATGAAAGACTTTCTCGCCATATTGACGCGATTCCTTCCGCCCTACAAGCGCTACATTGCTCTGAACGTGATGTTCAACTTGTTGGCGGCCTTCCTCACGCTCTTTTCCTTTGCTGTGGTCATCCCCATCTTGGAGATGCTCTTTCAGATAAAGACCGACACATATGCCTACATGACGTTGGCCGACGGCTCCGTCAAAGACGTGGCCATCAACAACTTCTACTACTATACGCAACTCTCCATAGCGCAGTGGGGCGCAACCGCCACGTTGGCCCTGCTGGCCGTGGTGTTGGTGGTGATGACCGCCCTGAAATGTGCCGCCACCTACTTCACCAGCTTCTTCCTGGCGCCGGTGCGCTCCGGCGTGGTGCGCGACATCCGCAATATGCTCTACGACAAAATCACCACTCTGCCAATGGGCTTCTTCACCAACGAGCGCAAGGGCGACGTGATGGCGCGCATGAGCGGCGACGTGGCCGAGATTGAAAGTTCCGTGATGCAGAGTCTCGACATGATCTTCAAAAACCCGATTATGATCATTGCCTGCCTCTCGATGATGATTGCGCTGAGTTGGCAGCTGACCATCTTCGTGTTGGTGCTGCTGCCGCTGGCCGGCTATCTGATGGGGCGCATAGGCAAAAAACTCAAACGCAAATCTCTGGAAGCCCAAAACCAGTGGGGCGTGTTGATGGCAAACATCGAAGAGACCCTCTCCGGACTGCGCATCATCAAGGCCTTCACCGCCGAGGAGACGGTGCGCCGCCGCTTCCACTCGCAGAGCCAGACGCTCTTCCGAATGAACAACAAGGTGGTGCGCCGCCAAGGCTTGGCTCACCCCATGAGCGAACTCTTAGGCACGTTGACCATAGCCATCGTCTTGTGGTTTGGCGGCGTGTTGATTCTCAACGGCCACTCCACCATCAACGCCGCCTCGTTTATCTACTATATGGTGATTTTCTACAGCATCATCAACCCCGCCAAAGACCTCGCCAAAGGCACCTATTCCATCCAGAAGGGCTTGGCCTCGTTGCAGCGCGTCGACCTGATTCTGCGTGCCGAAAATCCCATCAAATCGCCCGAAAATCCGCTGCCGGTGCAGCCTCTGGGTGGCCACATCGAATTTCGCGACGTCTGCTTCAGCTATCCCAACAGCTCAACCGAGGTGATCAGCCACGTGAGCCTCGACATTCCCGCCGGTGCCACCGTCGCTTTGGTGGGCCAAAGCGGTAGCGGCAAAACCACCCTGGCCGACCTGCTGCCCCGATTCTACGACGTCACCTCGGGCAGCGTCACCATCGACGGCAAAGATATCCGCCAATTGAGCGTGGAGGAGCTGCGCGGAGTGATGGGCAACGTCAACCAAGAGGCCATACTCTTCAACGACAGTTTCCGCAACAATATCACATTCGGCGTCCCCTCGGCCACCGACGAGCAAGTGGAAGAGGCCGCCCGCATTGCCAACGCCCACGACTTCATCGTGGCCTCCGAACAGGGCTACGACACCAACATCGGCGACCGCGGCTGCCGCCTCTCCGGCGGCCAACGCCAGCGCCTGAGCATAGCCCGCGCCATACTGAAAAATCCCCCGATTTTGATACTCGACGAGGCCACCTCGGCCCTCGACTCCGAGAGCGAGCACCTCGTGCAGGAAGCGCTCGACCGCCTAATGAAAAATCGCACAACTCTGGTGATTGCCCACCGCCTGAGCACCATCAAAAATGCCGACCTCATTGCCGTGATGCACGAAGGTCGCATAGTGGAGCGCGGCACCCACGACCAGCTCCTCGCCCTCCACGGCTACTACTCCCGCCTTGTGGACATGCAAAAATTCTGATTTTGCGGAAAATCTTGAACACTTTTGAGAAAAAAGTGTTATCTTTGCACAATCTTACCGACAGAAGTAG
>CAZJWM010000004.1:13594-35159 GCA_964549975.1 uncultured Bacteroides sp.
TGAACACTTTTGAGAAAAAAGTGTTATCTTTGCACAATCTTACCGACAGAAGTAGTGGCTTTCCTATTCATCTTACTCGCCACGTTTCCATTAATATAGCACAATGAACGCTGAAAAAACAAAGGTATATCTGTTTGATTTTGATGGCACACTTACCCGAGGTCAAACGTTTATGTTGTTTCTCCGCCACATGGGCGCATCGAAACGACAAGTATTTTTGTACAAGTGCCGTAACCTCTTGGCCAAGCTTCACTTGATTAGCCGCGATGAGGCTATGGAACACACACTTCGCTCAATTCTTCGCGACTACACCCAGCAGGAATATGAAGCTAAGTGTCAGTCGTTTGCCGACGTGATCGACAAAATGAACTCCGCCTCCGGCATGGGCATCGTGGCCCACGCTCAGGCCCACGACATCAAGATCCGCATCGTCAGCGAGAGTCTCAAAGACCTCATCTATCCGTGGGCTCGTCGCCACGGCATCACCGACGTCACCGCCACGGAATGGGACCAGAACTCGCTGCAGCTCACAACCCCCGTGTGCGACGGAGTGGAGCGCGTGCACCGTCTGGCCCCAATCTACATTCCGCGTGACGAATATCTCATCACAGCCTTTGGCGACTCGCGCGGCGCCGACGAAAAGCGCGGCGACTCGCCCATGTTCCTATTCGCCGATTCCTGGCTTCATCTCCATCGCGGCAGGTAGTAGAACGCCGCTGCAACGACAAGTGCCGCCAGCGCCGCTATGGCGCGGCCGCCCCATTTGAGTTTACACTGCTCCCATGCTGATAGTTTTGTTGCCGTCTCACTGACGGTGACCACGCTGTCGCGCAGCTGCGTCTGCACAGTGTCGCGCAGCAGGCGCTCGCGGTAGATGGTGCGCAGGCGGGTGAGATACACCGTGTCGCCCACGGCCTGACGGCTCACGCTGTCGGTCACGTAGATGCTGTCGCGCCGCAGCGCCACTTGGGTGTGCACCTCTGCCCGGCTGCTCACGGCGCTCTCCGCGGTGCGACTCGTGCGGCACGCGCTCAGCGTCAGCACCGCTGCCGCCAATATCAGGCTCCGCCTCATGAGAAGTAGAGCGCCGCCTCCTCACGGCGTCGCGCCACCAGCCCCGGCAACACCTTGCCGCCTCCATGCACCCAGCGCAAAAATTCGCCTCTGATGGCCGGATCCTCCGGATTGGCCACCACCATGCGCCGCAACCGCGACTTCTCAAACTGCCCGGCACCGATGTTGAAAATCAGCGACGTCAAGGCGTCGACGGCGCCCTGAGTCAGCAACACCTCCGAGGGCAATGCCTCGGCGGCTCGCGCCATATCCTCGCGCAGCAGTTGCTCAGCCCGGCTGCGGCTGATTCGCATCCCGGCGCCGACGTCGGCCCCGGTGTGGCCATAGCCGATGGTCCACACTCCCGAGGGACACCGATAGGCCGCCAATCGCAGCCCTTCCCACTTGCGCAACAGCGCCGCGCAACTCTCGCTTGCCGATAACTTCATAGCTTCCATACGCATTTTTTGCCACAAAGTTACCCCTGCCCGCGCCTCTCCCCGGGCACTTTCTTTCTCTAATTGAAAAGGAAAATGGAAAATTGAAAGTTTTTTTAGTTTTTTAGTTTTTTAGTTTTTTAGTCTTTTAGTTTTTTAGTCTTTTAGTCGACAGTCTACTCAGGACCAATTAGACCAATTAGTCTAATTAGACCAATTAGTCCAATAGCAGCGTGTGTAGGTGAGCGCGGCGGAGCTGCGCAGTGTGCCGGGTCGGAGACCTGTTCGGTGGGTTAGAGGAGGCCGCGGTCTTTGGTCGGGGTTTCGGCGGGGAAGTCGTAGGTGGGGTTGTCGTGGCGCTTGTTGCGGCCTTTGTTAAACCACCATTGAACGCGCAGCAACAGCAGGTTGTCGTAGGTGCGAAGGTTCATGCTTTGGCTCTGCGACATGAAGTCGGTGTGCACCATGAGTTGTTGCGCGGTGCGCACGCCACAATGCACCGGCGGCACGTAGCCTAACGTGATGAAGAGTTGATTTTTCAGCAGACCTTTTTGCAGGGTGATCTGCCAAAGGTCTTGGCCGTAGCTTTGCCGTCCTTGCAGCAGCGGGTCGTTCTGCATCTCGCGGCGATATTCGATTTTTGCCATCAGCGCTATGCGGCTAATCCAATATTGCATTTTGCTGACTACGAGCAGGTTGGAGCAGCGTCCTGTGAGGCCCTGCGCCGAGAGCCATTGGCGTTGCCATTGCAGGGTGTTTTCCCACGACCACACTCGGGTGATTGCCCAATTGTAGGAGGCCTGCAGCGTGAGGTTGCGCGAGCGTGCGCCCACGTATGTTTGCTGATATGTTGTGCCGGAGATTTGTTGCCACCAAAGGGCGGGCAGATGTGAGGCGTCGGTGTATTCCGCGCCGAGGATTAAGCCGTCGAGCAGTGTGGCTTGCAGCGACACTTGATGTTGCAGCGCGGGGCGCAGCGCCGGATTGCCCACCGATTGCAGTCGGCTGTCAATCCAGGCCGTGGATGTTGATAGCTCATAGAGCGACGGGTAGAGCATTTTGCCGGAATATTCAGCCTGAACAGCCACGTTTTCAGCGGGCTGCCAGGCCAGGGTGAATTGCGGCAGCAGAGAGTGCCACGTGCGATTGCCCTCGGTGGTGTGGCGGTTGATGGCGTCGCCCAACAGGCCCATGTGGAGAATCAGCTGTTCGGCGGGAGTCCAATCGAGGTAGGCGTAATAGTTGTGGCGCCATTCCCTCTGGCGCAGCAGCGTCGAAGCGTCGTCTCGCGAAAGTGTGGTGTAGCGGTTTTCGGTGGCTCGGTAGCCAAGGTTGAGCAACAGGTTTTCGCGCAATGAATATGACGCGTCAATCTCCGCGCGAAGCAGCCGCTTGTCGTGTCGATATCGGGCCGCGTCAGAGGCGTCGTCCACAGCGACAGATGTTGCGGCATTGTTGCGCATCCGATTGTAGGCCAAGGCGCCGTAGAGCGTGCCGCGGTCGCCAATTTGGCCCTGATAGATGATGGCTGTGGAGAGCTCGTTGACGCGATTGCGAGTGCCGGCGGTTTCGTGATAAGTGCCGACGCCCGACTCGGTCACGTCGTAGGCCGTGGTGTGCCTCAGTCGGTCGTTGCCATATTGAGCGCGTGCCGAAAGGGTGTGCATCGGATTCAGATGCCAGTCCACACCAAGATTTGCCGAGTGAGAAAGTGTGGCATTCAGGTCGTTGGGATTGCTCGTTGATGTGCGGGCCGATTTAATTTGCCCGACGCCGAGGTAGTCTCGTTGGTATTCCACGGGATAGTTCCAATGAATTGTGCCAAAATGATAGCCGGCTGTGATGTCAACTTTGTCAAGCGAGCAGATATATTGCGCCGACGGTTGCTCGTTGGCAATGGGATTGTCGCCGTTGTTGTCGCCGGCAGAGGCCATCAGAAAGTTGCCCACGTAGAGGCTGTGGCCGGTGTAGTCGCTTCGGAGTGTCACTGTGATGAGATAGCGCACACCGGCGGAGGTGTAGCGCGCCGGCGGCAGATAGCTCACGTCGATGCGTTTGAGTCGGTCGATGGGCAGCGCTCTCAAATAGTCTAACGAGGCCTCCACGCCGCCAATAATCACCTTCACATCCGACGAGGAGCGCACACTCAGCGTGCCGCTCACGTCGCTAAAGTCCACGCCCGGCAAGCGCGAGAGCACATCGAGCGTTGAGGCGGCACCGCGCTTCAAGTCGGCCGTCACCAGATAACTGTCGCCCGTCTTGTCGTGGCGCACCAATGCGGCGGCAACGTCTACTTCGGGCAACTGCACGCTGAGGCTGTCGGCCTCGGCCCACGCCTCCAATGCGGCCAATGTGGCCAGCGCCAAACTCACAATCGTTTTCATCGTGTTTTTTCGGTTGGTTTACGCTGCAAATGTACACAATTCCCTCTGCATAAACAATGCTTTTGGCCGAAAAAAGGGTTTTCAGAGGCGGATGCGAGGAATTTGTGGGAGGAATATTTGGCGGATTCAGAAAAATGGCGTAACTTTGTGGTCGCTTTCGGGGTGTAGCACAGTTGGCAGCGCGCCACGTTCGGGACGTGGAGGTCGGAAGTTCGAGTCTTCTCACCCCGACGAAAGTCTGATTAAGCGGTATTAACTCCTTGAGTTAATACCGCTTAATCGCTTTTGCTATGGAGCTGTTAAAACAAAACACCCCCGCCGATGAGCGAGGGTGAGAGCCAAGACCAAAAAGTCGAAGTGGTTAGTTAATCAGACGAAATGAGCCTGACATAATTCGGCGCCAAACGAATGAAGCGCTCGGCTAATCTTTTCAACGGTGCGAGGCGATGGATTGCGATGACCGGTGATGTAGTGAGAAAGCTGACCTTGAGCCACGCCGGTAATGCGCGATAATCCTGCGAGAGTGAGCTTGCCGCTGTAAAATGCCAAGAAGGAAGCGGTATCATAGGAGAATTCAAACTCAAGTTCTGCAATCTCTTCGGGGTAGTCCACGCGGAAAGCATCAACAACGGCCAGAAAATCGTCGTGAGCTTCTTTGGCTGTTGCGCCCTCTCCAATTGCGCCGAAGTGGAGATGATTATCATCGGGCATGTATGCGCTGTAATAGCCATCCTTGCCGCGTTCTATAAATACTCTTATTGTTCTCATATCTTCGAGAAAAAAATTAGGGGTGGGGGTGGAGGTTGGTGACGCCGTCGATGGCGAGGAGGCGGCCGCTGATTTCGTCGATGAGGCCTTGGCGCATCTGCAGGGTCATGGAGCAGGTGTTGTCAAATTCGCGCTCCACGATGCTCACTTCGGGCATCTTGGCGATGGTCATCACGGAGTTCATCGACTGATAGGGGAACGTGAAACTGATGCGGCCTTGGCGGTGGCGCTCCACGATGGCGGCCTCCGAGAGCACCATGCGCGCGGCCTCGCGATAGGCGGCGATCAATCCGGGTGTGCCGAGTTTGATGCCGCCGAAATAGCGCACCACCACTATGATGAGGTTTGTCAGGTCGAACGAGGCAATCTGTCCGGCGATGGGTTTGCCGGCGGTGCCGGAAGGTTCGCCGTTGTCGGTGCTGTAGGTTTCGGCGCGATTCAGGCCGATGGCGTAGGCGTAGCACACGTGGCGCGCGTCGTGATATTGCTGCTGATAGAGTTCGGCCACGGCCTTTGCTTCGTCGGCAGATTCCACCGGGTGGGCAAAGGCGAGGAAACGGCTCATCTTCTCCACGAATTTGGCCTGCGCTTCGGCGTCGATGGTGCGATATGAATCGGTGTCAGTCAATGTTTTGGAGTATTCTCAAATGTTTGGGATAGAGATTGTTGGCGCGGTTGCCCAGATTCTTGACGAAGCCGAGCGGACGGCCGCCGTAGGTGAGCAACACGTAGCCGCGCGGAGTGTCGGCCGGGAGCGTCACGGCGTCGCGGTGGAGATAGAGTAGGGCGGTGTGGCGGTCAACTTCCACCTCCGGGAAACTGCCGCGCGGAAAGTTTGCTTGCATGGCCCAGGCGTGAGTGGGGATGCGGTCGCGCCCCTTCAGCTCATATTGTTCCACCTCGGTGAACAGTGCGCCGGGCAACTTCTTGAGGTCGATTTTGCCGCCCGTGGGCCGGAGTTCGCCCGGTTTGCGCACCACGGCCAGATAGAGTCCTTCGCCGCGCACCAGATGCGGGTAGAAATGGCCGGAGACCACTCCCGGAAGTTCCGGCAGCGCCATCGGTTCGGCGTCGAATTCGCGTTGCAGCCACTCGATTTGCTCCTCATCTTCGGCGTGGGCAAACGTGCAGGTACCATAAATCAGGTAGCCGCCCGGGCGGAGCAGCGGCCAGAGATTTTCGAGGATTTCGCGTTGGAGCGCTGCGCAACTGCGCACCAGTCCCGGGGTCCATTGCTCCACGGCGTGGCTATCTTTGCGCATCATCCCCTCGCCGGAGCAGGGCACGTCGGCAATCACCACGTCGAACACTTCGCGGCCCAGACGGCTGAGTAGGGCCGTGTCGCCCCGGCTGACGGCCACGCGGTCGTAGCCCCATTTGATAAGGTTGTCGCGGAGCACTCCCGCGCGCTGTGCGTCGAATTCGTTGGCCAAGACGAAACTCCCTGTGGGCAGGGCATCGATGGCCGCCGTGGTTTTGCCGCCGGGGGCAGCACAGGCGTCGAGCAGACACACCGGAGCATCCAACCCCAGCGACTCCACCACGGCTCCGATGGCCATCGACGAGGGGTCTTGCACGTAGTAGCACCCCTGATGGAAAGCAGGGTCGAGGGTGAAGTTGGGGCGCTCGGCGAGATATTCGCCGTGGGCACACCAGGGCACCCGTTGCGCATCCTCCGCGGGTGCGCAGCCTTTGCCGCGATTATGGCGAATAGCCACAGAGGGCTCGCCCGACGCCAAAGCGTCGAGCAAGCCCTGAGGATTAGGTATGGTGTTGTCGGCAAGGATTCTGTCGACAAACTCCTTTGGCAGATTAGTGGCCACAGTGGCAGGCGTCGTCGCCGCAGTGATGGTCGTCGCCGCAGCCGCAGCCGTCGCCACAGTCGTGGTCGTGGCAGCCGCAGGAGCAGCCGTGGCTTTGGTTGGCGGCAATCTCTTCGGCAGTGGCCTGGCGCACCTCAACGATGCTGCCGGCGATGGCGATGGTTTTGCCGGCCAGAGGATGGTTGAAGTCAACCACCACTTTCACGATGTCGCCGGAGATCTCCATGATGGTGGCGGGCACTTCCTGGCCCATGTTGGTCTGCAGGAAGATGTGGGCGCCAACGTGGATTTCCTTTTCGTCGACTTTGCCGTCGCGTTCAAAGATTTGGCGGGGCAACTCCTCAGCGCGGAGCAGTTCGTCGGTGTAGACGCCGAAGGCATCTTCGGGTTTCACCACCACGTCAAACTTGTCGCCTTTGGCGAGATTTTCGATGGCTTGCACCAGGGGTACAATCACGCCGGGGGTGACGCCGTAGACAATCTTTTCGGGAGCTTCGGCGGTGACTTGATGGAGCAGCTCGCGCGAGCCGCCTTCGGTTACTTCAAAGAGGTCGTAGGCAATTTCTACATATTTGCCGGGTTCAATTTTTTCCATTGTTGGGGAAGTTGTGGGTTTTGTGGGGATGTGAATTTGACATTACCAGATGATCACACGGTCTTCGGCCGAGCGCCACATGGGCTGAGTCTTGTCGATGCCGAAGGCGTGGAAGAAGGGTGCAATGTTGCGCAGGGTGACGTTCACGCGGTTGACGCCCAGCGAGTGGACATCGCCCACGGTGAGCGACTTAATCTCCTCGGGGCGAATGTTTTGGGCCCAGAGGTTGGCATAGTTGAGATAGAACACCTGTTCGGGGGTGAAGCCGTCGATTTTCGAGCTTTCGGCGTTGATGTCCACCCCCTTGTCGGCTTGCGACTTGAGGAATGCGGTCATGGCCACACGCAGGCCGCCCTGGTCGGCAATGTTCTCGCCCAGAGTGTATTGGCCGTTGGCAAAGACGCCGGGGAGCACTTCCACTTGGTTGAACTGCTCCACAAGGCCTTGGGTTAGTGCCTCAAAGGCCTTGGTGTCGGCATCGGTCCACCAGTTGGACATGTTGCCGTTTTTGTCGAAGTTGCGACCTTGGTCGTCGAATCCGTGTGTCATCTCATGACCAATAACAACGCCGATGCCGCCATAGTTTTCGGCGTCCGATGCTTCGGGGTCGAAGAAGGGAGCTTGGAGGATGGCTGCGGGGAAGACGATTTCGTTGGCCATGGGGTTATAGTAGGCGTTGACCGTTTGCGGAGTCATGCCCCATTCGGTCTTGTCCACGGGTTTGCCCCACTTGGCATATTCTTCGGCTTGGTGCCACATGGCGGCGTTGTGCATATTTTCGTAATAGCTCAACTTGGGGTCGATCTGCATTGAGGAGTAGTCTTTCCACTTGTCGGGGTAACCGATTTTCACGGTGAAGGCGGCAAGTTTTTCGCGGGCGTTGGCCTTGGTGGAGTCGCTCATCCAGGTGAGGTTGTCGATGTGCTGACCCAGGGCTGTGCGCAGGTTTTCAACCAAGCCGATCATATATTGCTTGGAAGATGCGGGGAAATATTTGGCCACGTAGAGTTCGCCGATGGCTTCGCCCAGGGTGCCTTCAGTGGCGGAGAGGGCGCGTTTCCAGCGGGGCTTCTGCTCCTTGACGCCGCTCATCACCTTGCTGAATTCGAAGGCGGCATCGGTGAAGTTGTCGGAGAGGCAGCCGGCGGCTTGGCTCACGTATTTCCAGATATAGTAGTCTTTGACCTCACGCAGCGACGAGTTGGCCAGCAGCTCCACGCCGCGGCGCACGGGCTCGATTTCGGTGACAATCACCTGCTCAGGGGCATCGATGCCCATGGTGGTGGGGAAGAATTTCTTCCAGTCCACTGTGGGATAGGTTTCGCAGAGTTGAGCCAGAGTCATGGGATTGTACATGGCGGGGATGTTGCGGCTCTCCTCGCGGGTCCAGGCTTTTTCGGCCAGGGCTGTTTCGATTTTCATCACGTTTTGCATGATGCGCTGAGCGTCGGCAGCGCTGTAGCCGGCGTTTTGCATCTGGTCGACGATGAGTTTCTTATAGGCGTTGCGCACCTCGGTGTTGCGCTCGTCGTCGAGTAGATAGTAGTCGCGGTCGCCCAGACCCATGCCGCCGCCGCTCACATACATGGCGTAGCGGCTGCTGTCAATCATATCCTCCATGGGGCCTGCGCCGAAGAAGGGTGAAGCGAAGTTGGCGTGCATCCACATGAAGAGGCTTTCGCGGTCGGCTTCGCCGGCGGCCTCAATGTGTTTCAAGTCTTTGACGATGGGCTGATAGCCTTCGGCATTGCGGCGCGTGGAGTCCATGGCCTGCTCGTAGATGGTGGACACCTTGAACGCCACCGAACCCGCCTCGGGCTTGGAGGCGCTCAGACCCAACACGAGGTCGCGCACGCGCTCTTGCGAGGTGTTGCGCATCACGTCGAACACGCCATAGCGGGCATATTCGTCGGGCATCGGGTTGGCCAGCTGCCAGCCTTTGGTCACGTGGTTATAGAAGTCAACTCCGGGAAGGATGGAGTTGTCGAGATAGTCGGCGTTGAGACTTTTCAGGTGCTCGGCGTTGGCGCCGGCCGCACCGCCAATGGCAATTGACATAAAGAGTGCTAATTTAGCGATATTCATTTTGGTTATAGACATATAATAATATACGTTTGTTTGCTGCAAAGTTACGAAAATTCTTGCAGTTTTCCCCTATCAGGGATAGAGCATTTTGCGGGATACGCCGCCGTCGATGGTGATGTTGGCGCCGTTGACAAAGTTGTTGTCGGGCATGGCCAACCAGAGGCAGGCGTCGGCAATGTCGGAGGGTCGGCCCACACGGCCCGAGGGGTGGAAACTGTTGTCGTAGGCGTGGAGTTCGTCGGCCTCGCCGGCGTGAATCCATCCCGGGGAGATGCAGTTGACCGTCACTCCCAGCGGGGCCATCGACATCATCAGCGCGTGGGTCAGACTCACGATGGCGCCCTTCGAGGCGCTGTAGGCCTCGGTGCCGGTTTCGCTCATGGCGGCGCGGGTAGAGGCTATGTTGATTATGCGGCCGTAGGCGGGCGGGAAGCCCTTGCGCAACTCCGTGATGAATTTTGCCACGATGATGATGGGGCGAACGTTCACTTGCTGCACGAGGTCAAATTCTTCGAGTGTGAGCTCTTCCAAGAGCTTAAATTCGGTGATGCCCACGCAGTTGACTGCGATGTCGATGTTGCCCCAGTGTGTGGCCATGTCGTTCAGCGCATTTTGCAGCTGCAGGGGTTGGGTCACGTCAACCGGGTAGAATCGTGTGCCGGATTGTTGGGCCAGCTCGGTGCCGGCCTTGGCGTCGATGTCGCAGAATGCCACCTGACAGCCGGCGTTGGCAAACGCGCGGACCACTGCGGCGCCGATGCCGTGGGCACCGCCGGTGACGAACACTCGACGTGAAGGAAATTTCACTACCACCTCGCCGGCTTTCTGCCCCGAAGGGCTCAGCTTGCGGCGACTCGGCTTGGCGCTGCGCCCGGCGTTGATGTAGTCAATCATTTTATTTTCAAGATAGTTGTCAGCCATAAGTTAGTAGGGCCAAATGTGCGTAAATTGTGACTTGAAGCAGTCGGCTCCGGGCCGACTATTATGCAAAATTAATGGTTTTCTGATGAATCTCCAAAAATTTTGAGTAATTTTGCATATTCGCTTTCCTCTCGTCTAAAAACGTAAAAAGAAACTCAAATCATATCACTCACCCACATCCTATGGCAAACAAGTTTATGATGTGTGCCGTGTCGCTGGCAGCCCTGACGCTGTCGGCCTCGGCTACCGACATCGTGTTGCGCCACTGGCGCACTTCCGAGCCCCTGACGGTGAAGACGCCGTTTCTCAACGACTCCGTCGACGTCAAGGGCGACCATTTCCGCTCCACTCAGTTGCTCCACAGCCGCGTGCAGGCCAAGTTGCCCAAAACCGACAAAATCCTGCAGGGCGACACCCTCACCTTCGCCGCTCCCACAGCCGACGGCGCCTTGCGCGTGCTCCAAACCGACATCCGCGCCTCGCGCTTCTCCGGCGGCACACTGAAGGTCACCTCGCAGGTGCCCTTCACCGTGCTTCTCGACGACCGCGAAGTCATCACCAAGGAATCAGTGCAACGCGACTCGCTTTCCGGCGAATCCACAGCCTCGACCCACCTGCGCCTGGAGCCCGAAAAAGACTACACCCTGACGGTGAAACTCCTCACGTTTGCCACCGACTCCGTGGCTCCCAACTTCAGCGCATGCTTCACCCCCGACGAGAAGTGTGACTCCACCATCGAATTCTCCGCCGGCCCCGACATCAAGCATCGCTACACCCTCGACGACAGCCAATACGCCTCGCGCGTCACCGGAATGTGGGTGAGCCCCAACGGCCGCTATCTCATCACCGGCTGTATGGACTACTATTCCAAAGACAACTATCGCTACTATCACACCCTCACCGACCTCCGCTCCGGCAAGGTGATCAACCCCAACCTGGCCGGCGGCACTTCGTGGATGCCCCGCAGCAACAAGCTCTATCGAATGGTGCGCCAAGCCGACGGCTACGACCTCATCACCATCGACCCCGAGACCGGCGCCGAAACCGTGGCCTTCCGCAATATGCCCACCGACCGCTTCACCTGGAGCCCCAATGAGAAGACCATCTACTACACCACCGACGAACCCGGCAAACGCGAAGACGGCCCCCTGCGTCGCTATCTCAGCCCCGATGACCGTATGCCCGGCAACCGCAACCGCCAGCAGCTGATGACCTACGACACCGCCACCGGCCTGAGCCAGCAGCTCACCTTCGGCAACCACAGCGTGTCGATCAACGACATCACCGAAGACGGCTCGCGTCTGCTCTGCACCACCATGCAAGACGATCCCACACGCCGCCCCTTCTACAGCCAAACCATCTACACCCTCGACGTCAACACCTTCAAGGCCGACACTCTGGTTGACCAACAGCCGATGTTTATCAACAACGCCGTCTTCTCGCCCGACGGCAAGCAGGTGCTTCTGATAGGCTCAGCCTCGGCCTTCGACTGCCTTGGCAAAAACTGCGGCGACCATCCCATTGCCAACGACTACGACGTGCAGGCCTACATCATGGATCTCTCCACCAAAAAGGTGAAAGCCATCTCGCGCGACTTCAACCCCAACATCCTCGGCATCGTCTGCTGGAACCAAGAAGACGGTCGCATCTACTTCCGCTGCGAAGAGGGCTTCTACAACCGCATCTACGCCTACAACCCCAAAGACGGCAAATTCACCCAAGTGCCCACCGAGGTGAACAACGTGGGCGGCGTGGCCATGGGCGACAAATCGGCCAACTACATTGCCTATTGGGGCGGCGGCTACCTCTACAACAGCCGCGGCTACGTCTACAACACCAAATCGGGCAAAGCTACCAAAATCGCCGAACCCAACGCCGACCACCTCGCCGACATCAACTTCGGCAAGGTTGAGCCCTGGAAGTTCACAGCCTCCGACGGCACCACCATCGACGGCATCATCTGCTATCCCCCGGACTTCGACGCCTCGAAGAGCTATCCGCTGATTGTCTACTACTACGGCGGCACCTCGCCCACACAGTGCTCCATCACCACCCCTTACTCCGCTCAGCTCTTCGCCGCGCGCGACTATGTGGTCTACGCACTCAACCCCTCCGGCACCACCGGCTACGGCCAGGAATTCTCCGCGCGCCACGTCAACGCCTGGGGTAAATACACCGCCGCCGACATCATCGAGGGCGTGAAGAAATTCACTGCCGCTCACCCCTTTGTCGATCCCAAACGCATCGGTTGCATCGGTGCCAGCTACGGCGGCTTCATGACGCAATATCTGCAAACGCAAACCGACATCTTTGCCGCTGCAGTGAGCCACGCCGGCATCTCCGCCGTCACCAGCTACTGGGGCGAAGGCTACTGGGGCTATAGCTACAACTCCGTGGCCGCCGCCGACTCCTATCCCTGGACCGACGCCGACCTCTTCACCAAGCAAGGCTCCCTCTTCAACGCCGACAAAATCCACACTCCGCTGCTGCTGCTCCACGGCACAGCCGACACCAACGTGCCCATGGGCGAAAGCATCCAGCTCTTCAACGCCCTGCGCATCCTTGGACGCGACGTGGAATTCATCAGCGTTGACGGCGAAGACCACTTCATCAGCGACTACTCCAAGCGTCAGCTCTGGCACAACAGCATCATGGCCTGGTTTGCCAAATATCTCCAGGGCGACGACTCATGGTGGAGCGAGCTCTACCCCGACAGCAACGTCACCGGCCCTCGCCGCTAACCGACGCCACCAACGAATTTACTCACAAGAGCGGGCCTCCACGGGCTCGCTCTTGTTGCGCTTTTGGGCAAATGGGGCAGAAAAAATGGAGTCTTGACCAATGCACGGTGGCGAAAAAGTCGTAACTTTGCGGCTGCTAAACGAATACACAGCAAACCAATTATGATTATACGGTACAAAGCAATGATTTTTGCGTCGATTGCCGCGCTGGCTCTTACCGCCTGTTCTTCAGCTGACAAACAGGACGAGCAGCAGAAGGCAATCCACAATGTGATGTTGGTGCAGCCGCAAGTGGCCGGCGCCCAACAGGTGCGCACCTATTCCGCCACGGTGGAGGAATCGCGCTCGATTTCCGTCGGGTTTAAGACGGCCGGACAGATTAAACGCATTTTCGTGAAAGAGGGCGACTATGTCCGCCAAGGCCAGCTCCTGGCCGTGCTCGACACGGTGGACTACGCTCTGGGCGTGCGCCAACTGCGTGTGCAGCACGCCCAGCAAAAGGCTGAATATGAGCGCCGCAGCCAGATGCATGCCGCCCACAATATCAGCGACAACGACTTCGAACGTTTCCAAGCCGGCTACGAGCAACTGAGCTCGCAGTTGGCTCTGCAAGAGAATAAACTCAACTATTGCCGACTCAAGGCTCCGGCTTCAGGCTACATCACCGCAAGCAATTTTGAGGCTTCGGAGATGGTTGATGCCGGCACCCCGGTGTTTGAACTTATGGACGACAGCCGCCTGGAGGTGTTGGTCGACCTGCCCGCCGCCGAATATCTGCGCCGCGGCAGTTTCCGCTCTTTCACGGGCCATTCGCCGCTGAACGCCTCGGTGAGCTTTGCCCTTAAGATGGTGAGCCTCACCCCTAAGGCCGACAACAATCAGCTCTATCAACTCCGGCTGGTGCTCGACGAAAGCGCGGCCAAGTCGGTGTTGACCGCCGGCATGAACGTGTCGGTCGACATTGCCGTGGGTGCCGACTCCGGCGAGAGCGCCTCGGAGGCCGTGGTTCCCGCTTCGGCCGTGTTTGAGCGCGGCGGCAAGAGTTGCGTCTGGACATTCAATCCCGCCGACTCCACCGTCAGGGCCACCGAAGTGAGCCTCAGCGGTGTGCCCGACGCCCAAGGCATGGTCACCGTCAGCGCCGGACTCGACGGCTCCAAGCAGGTGGTTCGCGCAGGCGTGAGCCATCTGGTGGAGGGCGAAAAGGTCCACGTGATTCAGCCGGCAAGTGAAACCAACGTTGGCAATCTGCTATGACCCCGGTTCTGAAATTCTTCATGCAGCGCCGCACGCTCTTCTGGTCATTCATGTGCGGCATCATCGTTTTGGGCCTGTTGAGCTATATGCGCATGCCCAAGCTCGAAGACCCCGCAGTGCCGGTCAAGCAGGTGGCGGTGGTGGCCATCTATCCCGGAGCCACGGCCCACACCGTGGAGCTGGAGGTGGCTCAGCCGTTGGAAGACGCCATGCGCACTCTGCCCGACATTCGCAAAATCAAGACCGAATGTTATCCCGGTCAGGCGCGTATCACCGTGGAATTCAAGCTCGAAACCCCCATGGAGGAGCTCGAGCAACATTTCGACATGGTGCGTCGCAAGGCCACCGACCTGGCGCCGTCGTTGCCGCAGGGGTGTATGGCCCCGATGGTCATCGACGACATGATGGACGTCTACGGCCTCTTCTACGCCTTCTCCGGCGAGGGCTATTCGCTGACCGAACTCGAGCGCTACGCCAAGAACGTGCGCCGCGAACTGCTGAAAATCAAGGGTGTGAAGCGTATCAACATCGGCGGCACTCGCTCCGAGGAGATTGAAATTCGCCTCTCGCCCGAACAAATAAAGCGCAACGGCCTGCTGCCCACGCAGGTGATGATGCATCTGCAGGATGCCACCAAAACCGTCAATGCCGGGAAGCGCCTCAGCGGCGACGACCGCATGGACATACTCGTGACCGACGGCGTGACCTCCGAACAAGACATTGCCAACCTGCTGATTGACACTCCCGACGGCCGGAAAGTGCGCCTGAGCGACTTGGCCACCGTCACGCGCCGACTCTCCACTCCGCAGCGCAACGCCATGTATGTCAACCACGTGCCCGCGCTCTCATTCACCATCACCCTCGACAATTCCGCCATCGTGCCCGACGTGGGCGCCGCCGTGGATGCCCGCTTGCAGGAGCTGCAAAGCCAATTGCCCGTGGGGATGCAGTTTGAAAAGATATTTTTCCAGCCCGACAAGGTGAACGACGCCGTAAGCGGATTCATGTTGAATCTGCTGGAGTCGGTGTTGATTGTCGTGCTGGTGTTGATGTTCTCCATGGGTTGGCGCAGCGGCGTGATCATCGGTTTCGGTCTGCTGCTCACCGTGGCGCTCTCCTTCCCCATACTCTCCCTGCTCGACACCACCCTGCAGCGCATCTCTCTGGGTGCCTTCATCGTGGCCATGGGCATGTTGGTGGACAATGCCGTGGTGATTATGGACGGCATCCTCGTGGACCGCAAACGCGGTTTGCCCTCGTCGACCTACCTCTATCGCATCGGCCAAAACACCGCTCTGCCGCTGCTTGGTGCCACCGTCATAGCCGCGTGCACCTTCCTGCCCATCTATCTCACCCCCGGTTCGGCCGGCGAATTTGCCGGCGACCTCTTCTTGGTGGTATGCGTGAGTCTGCTGGTGAGCTGGTTGCTGGCATTGGTGCAGGTGCCGGTTTGTGCCGACACATGGTTGCCCCCCTATAAGCCTTCGACCACAGGCGACGACGCCCCTCAGCAGGGCGTGGTCTATCGCACAATCCGCCGCACTCTGGTGTGGCTCATCGACCATAAGACGATATCCATAGCCGTGGCCGTGGCCGCACTGATTGGTGCCGGCGCACTGATGGGCCGCGTGCGCAACGTCTTCTTCCCCGACTTCGACTATAAGCAGTTTGTGGTGGAATGTTACTTCCCCGAACAGAGCGACCCCGAACACGTGCGCGACCGCATTCTGCAACTGGCCGACTCCGCTCAGGCCATGGACAGAGTGGATCGCGTGGTGGCCTACACCGGCGGCGCCCCGGCCCGCTATTGCTTTGTGCGCCCCATGCCCTCAGGCGGCGACAACTATGCCGAACTGATTGTGGACTGCAAAGATTTCGCCACAATGAAGGAGATGACCAATCTCGTGCGTCAACATCTGCGCGAAATTGCCCCCGACGCCTATATCCGCACTCGCCACTACAATTTTTCAATCTCCTCGACCCACACCGTGGAAGTGGAGTTTGCCGGGCCCGACCCGCAGGTGCTCCGCTCGCTCTGCGACCAAGCAGAGCAGATTATGCGCGATTGCCGCTATGTTGACCCGTATTCCGTGCAAAACAACTGGCAGAGCCGCGGCCGACAGATGACATTCAACTTCAACGAATCGGCCGCCCAACGTGCCGGAGTGAACCGCGGCGACGTGGGCAACGCCCTGCAAGCCGCCGGCGACGGCTACACCGTGGGCGTGATTTCCGACCACGACAAACTCGTGCCCATCAAAATCACCATGCGTCAGCCCGACGGCTCGCGTCCGGTCGACCTGCAAACCATCCCCGTGTGGTCCACGGCTAACTTCAACCTCGACCCGGCCGCCCTGCGCGGACTGATGACCGGCGGCACCTCCGCCGACGATCTGCGCAATCAGATGTTCCGCTCCACGGTGTTGTCGGCGGTGGTCGACTCCACCTCGCTGCGCTGGGACGAAACGGCCATTATGCGATTCAACGGCCAACGAGCCATGCAGGCCGAATGTGACCCCGACCCCTGGAACGACCAAGCCACCCCCGCAAAGGTGCTCTCCGAAATTTCCGCGAAGCTCGACAGCATCCCCTTGCCCGAGGGCTACACCATGCGCTATGTGGGCGAGGGCGAAATTGCCGACGAGGCCACCGGCACGGTGCTGGGCTTCATGCCCGTGGTGATGATTATCATCTTCTTGGTGCTGCTGATGCTCTTCAACAGTTGGAAGAAGCTCTTCGTCATCCTCATCTGCTTCCCCTTCGTGATTTGCGGCATTGCTCCGCTGCTGTTGCTGACCAACACCCCCTTCACCTTCATAGCCATCCTCGGCTTCATGGGCTTGATTGGCATGATGATTAAAAACGCCATTGTGCTCGTCGACGAAGTGACCCGACTGATCGACGAGGAACATCTGCCCGACTATGAGGCGGTGTTGCAAGCCACGGTGAGCCGCGTGCGCCCCGTGATGCTCGCGTCGTTCACCACCATCTTGGGCATGATTCCGCTGATTCCCGACGCCATGTATGGCTCGCTGTCGGTCACCGTCATCGGCGGACTCTTCGTGGGCACCATCGTCACTCTGCTTCTGCTGCCTCTGTTCTATTCCATCATCTTCCACGTAAAGAAACCCAATGAAAAGTAAACTCATATATATCGCTCTGACGGGCCTGATGCCTCTATGGGCGTTGGCACAAGAGCTGACACTCAGTTGCGACGAGTGTGTGGCCATGGCCCTCGATGCCAGCCGGCAGCTGCAGATTGCCGACAACTCCGTGGAGCAGGCACACCTCAATCGCGGAGTGGCCCGCACGGCCTATCTGCCCAACTTTGCCGGTAGTGCCACCGGCGCGTGGCGTTTCCCCGACACGGATATGCTCTCCATGCAGTTGCAGCTCCACGGCCTCTACGTGGCCGGTATCAACGTGACGCAGCCCATCTATGCCGGCGGCAAAATCGTTGCGGCCAACAAGCTTGCCGCCATCGGCGAAACCGCCGCCAAGGAGCAACGCCGACTCACCCGTTCGGAGGTGGTGGCCGGTGCGGAAAATGCCTACTGGAGCTATGTGGCCACTTTGGCCAAACAGCGGATGGTGCTCGCCTATCAGGCGCAGATCGACACGGTCTACGCTCAAACGGCCACATCGGTGCGCATAGGCATGGCCACCGACAACGACCTGCTGCGCATCGATGCGCGCCGCTCGCAGGTGGCATATCAGCTCTCGCAGGTGGAAAACGGTGCCAACCTCTGTCGCCTGTCGCTGTGCAACATCCTCAACGTCGACCAATCCACGGCCATCACGCCTAAAGACAGCGAGGTGCCGCTCGACGTGCCCGCCACCCTTGGCGACTATTCGCTGGAGCAGCGCCCCGAAGTGCAGTTGCTGCAGGCGCAAGTCGACGCCAAACGTCAGCAGGTGAACATGGCCCGCGCCGAATTTCTGCCGCAAGTGGGGCTGCAAGCCGGATGGAGCGCATATGGCAACATCAAAGTGAAGGGCACAACCGAAGGCCCCGACGGCAATCTCTACCCCTTCACCTACAACTCCAAAGGCACCGGCTGGACCATCATGGCCTCCGTGCAGGTGCCGCTCTTCCACTGGGGCGAAGGGTGCAAAAAAGTTCGCCGAGCCAAACTCGACGTTGAAAACGCCAAACTTGAACTCGACGACAAAACGCGACTGATGAACCTCGAAGTGCAGCAGGCCATCTCCAACGTGGATAATGGCCGACAGATGCTCTCAGCGGCCGAAACCGCCATGGCGCAGGCCGACAAAAACCTGCAAGTGCAAACCCAGCGCTATAACCTGGGACTCTGCACCCTGACCGAGCAACTCGATGCACAGTCGCAGTGGTTCACCTCTGCGTCAAACCTCATTGAGGCTCGCACGCAGCTGCGCCTCTACTACGTGGACTATCGCCGCGTCACTGCGCAGCTTTAACCTCCTTCAGAGTCACCTCGAAAATCAGCGGTTCGTCAGGCCCGATTGCGCCGGGATAGCCCTTCTTGCCGTAGGCCAGCGCCGACGGGATGTAGTAGGTGTAGACGGCCCCTTCGCGCATCAGTGTCAAACCCTCGGCAAAGCCCTTGATAAGGCCGCTCACGGGGAATGTGGCACACGTGTCGGCGTCAAACTCAGTGCCGTCGGCAAATGTGCCGCGATAGGCCACGCACACGGTGCTCTGAATCGTGGGCTTGGCGCCCGTGCCCTCTTGATGTGCCATGTAGCGCAGACCGTCGTCGGTGCGCTGAATTCCCGCCAGTGCATCCACGCTGTCGAGCATCGCTTTGTCGCGCACCGACAGTGTGCTGTCGGCTTGTTCGGTTGCCGTTTCGGCGGCTTGGTCGGCCTGATTGGACGTGGCCGATGAGCATGAGCACAATGCCATTATGCCCAGCCCGCAAAAAATCTTAGTCAGTTTCATAACAATAATTCGTTTGCCGCAAAGTTACAAATAATTCCCGAAATCGGGCAGTAAATTTTGAATTCTGAAAAAGTTTTACCACCTTTGCATTAATCAATTAAAGCTTAGACTATGGAAGCGTTGAAAAATTTGCCCATCGGCGTACAAGATTTTGAGAGTTTGCGTAAAGACGGATATCTTTACGTCGACAAAACTGCGTTAGTATATCAGCTTGCTACGGTAGGTAGATATTACTTTTTGTCGCGGCCGCGCCGTTTCGGCAAAAGTATGCTTCTGTCAACGCTCCATGCCTATTTCTCCGGCAAGAAAGAGCTTTTTGAAGGCTTGGCCATAGAGAAGTTGGAAAAGGATTGGACCACCTATCCGGTGCTTCATCTCGATTTGAACACTTCTGAATACAAGACTGAGGATGACTTGCGAAACAAGCTTGATGTAGAACTTGATTTGTGGGAACAGATCTATGGAAAGAATGCTGTTGAAAAAACGTTAGGTACACGTTTTGAGGGCGTGATACGCCGCGCCTATGAAAAGACGGGCCAACGAGTTGTTATACTCGTCGACGAATATGACAAACCCGTGCTTCAGGCAATTGAGGATGAGAAATTGCAAGACGCATTCCGTTCAATCTTGAAAGGCTTTTATGGCGCGCTCAAGAGCATGGATAGATGCATCAAATTTGCTTTCCTTACAGGCGTGACCAAGTTCAGTAAGGTTAGCGTGTTCAGCGACTTGAACAATCTCGAGGATATATCCTTGGATAGACCGTATGCTTCAATCTGCGGCATCACGGATGAAGAAATTGACACTGTGTTTGCCCCTTATGTGCAACGCTTGGCAGAGGCGACAGGTCGCTCGCATGACGATGTTCGCAAGGAGCTACAGGTTCAATATGATGGCTACCACTTTGTCTACAATTCAGTTGCCGTATACAATCCTTTTAGCCTATTGAACACATTCAAAAAGAATGAGTTTAACAACTATTGGTTTGAGACGGGCACGCCTTCATATCTCGTGCACTTGTTAAAGCAATCGCATTGCAAGCTTGAGGATATGGCTTCGGCACAAGTGTCGGATAAAGCATTGCGCGGAATACAGGCCCAATCGTCCGACCCGATTTCCATGATATACCAAAGTGGATACTTGACGATTGTAGGCTATAATCCGACCTATAAACTTTACCAACTCGGCATACCAAATAAGGAAGTTGAAGATGGCTTTTATAACTACTTGCTCCCAAACTATGCCAATGTGAGCGAGAGCCAAACGGAGTTTTATATTGCAAACTTCGTTGAGGAAATAAAGGCCGGGAAGGTCGACGAATTTTTCAAGCGTTTGTCATCGCTGTTTGCCGACACCCCATACGAGTTGGTTAAAGACCTCGAAAACCACTACCAAAACGTGCTTTTCATCGTCACAAAGCTCATGGGCTTCTACGTTAAGGCTGAATATCACACATCGGAAGGTCGCATCGACCTGGTGCTCCAAACACCGGACTACATCTACGTGATGGAATTCAAACTCAATGGCACTGCCGAAGAAGCCCTCGCGCAAATCAACGACAAAAACTACGCCTTGCCCTTTGTCGCCGACGGCCGCCGCCTCATCAAAATCGGCGTCAATTTCTCATCTCAGACCCGCAACATCGAGCGCTGGATTATTGACGCCGAAGTGTGACCTCGGGAGCCCAAAGTAGGGGGAAGGCGGCTTCGAGGATTTTGTTGCGCAACAGGGTGGGGCACTCGGGATGTTCTGTGAGATAACGGTTGAGGGCGGCGCGCGCCTCGGGACTGCGATGCCCGCTTAGCAGTGCTTGTGCCCATTTGGCCGGAAAGAAGATGTCGCCTGTGCGCTGAATTTCGGGGAGCATCTCCAGAGCGGGAATCAAGTAGCGCGCGGAGCGAACGTCGCGCAGCGGATGGTTGAGATAGCGCAGCAGTGCCTCGGCATAAGGTTCCACGCGGCGATTGGCGGGATTGCGCAGCTCCTCAAAGAGCGAGTCAAGGCTGGCGGTGTCGGCCGTGCAAGCCCTGCTGACGAAGTCGAATTGCCTCAGTCGGTCGGGGTTGGTGATGCGCCGACGTTGTGCCCGGAGTATGCTGTCGGATAGTTGCGGACGACGTATGGCCAACTCGTAGGCGGCTGTGGTATAGTCGCTCTCGCTCCAGAGTTCCGACGAGAGCGTGCTCCAGATTTCGTAGAATTTTTCGATGGTTTCATCCTCGCGCATCATGGCGCAGAGTTTGCGTTGCAGTTGCAATCGGGCCGACGGCAGGGCAAGCGTGTCGGCCATGTCGCTGAGACGGAGCTCTATGCGGCGACTTTCAGCGGCGTCGGCGTGGGTGCACACAAATTCGAGATTGCCAATCAGCTGCGATGCTATCAGCGGATTGCTTTCGCGGCCCAATGCGGCGAGAAGCGTTGCGGCGGCCTCTGCCGGGGCGATGCGACCGCGTAGATAGTTTTCGTAGATGGTTATCACGGAGGCGAGGCGCGTCACTTCGTCGGACAGTTCTCCAAGATTTTCGCAGAGATACGCCAGCGAGGCGTCGTCGGGCAGGAACAGGCCATAGCCGCGAC
>CAZJWM010000005.1:0-33971 GCA_964549975.1 uncultured Bacteroides sp.
TTACACCGATGTGACAAACGCGCTGCGACACGCGCAAACGACTGCGAATCAGGCGTTTGTGGCGATGCCTCGGAGAGGCTGGTTATTAGTAACCCCGGCTTGCCGTAGGCTAGCCGGGGGCCGGGCTGAGCCATCACGAGCTACCTCGAAGAGGTTGTCACCAGTGTCGCTCTGGTGACATGGTCTCCGACCAAGCTGCTGAGTATCAGCGTTATGGGCCCCACCTAGGCCGCATGCGGCCAAGATGGGGTTTTAGGATAACCAGCATCTCCGATGCATCGCCGCACTCTTGTGTGGCAGAATTGGTCTAATTGGTCTAATTGGACTAATTGGGGGGACTTTGGACTTGCCACTGCCAACTCCGGACTTTCAATTTTCAATTATCAATTTTCAATTTTCAATTGCGCGGAGCGGAGAAAGTGCCCGGGAGTGGGAGGGGCGGGGGGTAATTTTGCGGCATGAAAGAGTTGAGCGATGAGGAGCTGTTGGCGGAGAATGAGCGCCGCAAGGAGCGCCGCCGGCGCAAGGAGTTGGCCTATCGGCCGGAGTTGCGCGAGGGATTTGAACGTTGGGCCGTGGAGTGCGTCAAGGTGAAGCACAAGACTCGAGGGCGGTTGGTGGCCATGAGGTTGAACCGTCCGCAGCGGCGCGTGGTGATGGCCATGGAGCGTCAGCGTCGGCGCGGCGAGCCGATAAGGTTGATTGTGTTGAAGGCGCGACAGTGGGGGTGCAGCACTCTGGTGCAGATGTATATGGCGTGGATTCAGCTCACTCAGGCGGAGAATTGGCATTCGCTGGTGTGTGCCCACGTGAAGGATGCGGCCACGCAGATTCGCGGGATGTATTCCACGATGTTGGCCCACTATCCCGTTGGGGAGGGTGAGCCGCGCTATCGTTTTCAGGCCTTTGAGGGGGCGAGCAATGTGCGCACCATCGTGCCACGCGGCTGCCGCGTGACGGTGGCTTCGAGCAACAACCCCGACGCGGCGCGTTCCGGCGACTATGCTATGGCGCATCTGAGTGAGGTGGCCTTTTGGAGCGACACGGCCAGTCGCACTCCGGAGCAGGTGGTGAGCAGTGTGTGCAGCTCCGTGCCTCGCGAGCCGTTGACGCTTGTGGTGATGGAGTCGACGGCCAACGGCCCGGGCAATTTCTTTGCTCGCGAATGGCGCAGGGCCGTGGCCGGCGAGAGCGACAAGGCGGCGGTGTTTGTGCCTTGGTATGAGCTCGACACCTATAGCGAACCGCTCACCGACGACTTGACGGCGTGGCGCAACTCGCTCGACGACTATGAGCGGGCGCTCTGGCAGCGCGGGTGCACCCTGGAGCAGATTAACTGGTATCACCACAAGCGCAGCGAATATGCGGCCCACACGCAGATGATGGCCGAATTTCCAACGACGGCCACCGAGGCGTTTAGCAACGCGGCGCGACCGGTGTTTGTGCCGGCCCACGTCGACGCGCTGCGCCGACGAGTGTGCCAACCGCTGCGCACCGGCGAACTCACTGCCGACTTGGCCTTTGTGGACACTCCGGCCGGGCCGCTGAAAGTGTGGGAGGAGCCGGACTTGACGCGCGACGTTTACTACAACAAATATGTGGTGACCGTAGACGTGGGTGGCAGCGGCGCGATGAGCGACTGGTCGGTGATTCTGGTCACGGCCACGCGCTGCGACGGGTCGCTGGAGGTGGTGGCGCAATGGCGCGGCCATTTGCCCGACTATGAGCAGTTGGCGTGGATGGCCGAGCGGATTGCGCGATGGTATGGGCGGGCGCTGCTGGTGGTGGAGAGCAACACCCTGGAGACCCACCGCAGCGTGGAAGATGCCGCCGCCGACTACGTGCTCGAGCGGTTGGCTCGTCGGCGGGCCAACCTCTATCGGCGTCGCGTGCCCGGGCGCGTGGCCTCCACCATGGAGAGCCGCTACGGGTTTCACACCAACGTGCAGACCAAGGGGATGGCGCTGATGCACCTGATGTCGCTGCTGCGCGACGGCCTGCTGGTGGAGCGCGACGCCGACGCCGTCGACGAGATGCGCCTATATCAGAAACTGCCGGGCGGAGGCGAGGGTGCACCGCCCGGCTGCCACGACGACATGGTGATGACGCGGGCCATAGCTGCCTACGTGGTGGCGGAATATCCGCCGCGGCGTCGCAGCGACTTTTAGTGGCGCCGCGGCTGCACGTTCGAAAATAAATCGGCGCCGCAGCCCGGGGAGGGTGCGGCGCCGATGTTAGGCGATGGGGGTGGCGCGATTAGTTTTTGGCCACCTTGAATGTGCGGAGTGCGCGTCCATCCTTCACCACCTTCACCAGATAGGCGCCGGGGTTGTGGATGTTGATGAGCATCATTTGCGAGGCGGTGACGTCGTCGGCGTGTTGAGCCACGAGGCGGCCTTGCATGTCGTAGACGGCCACGGCGTATTTGCCGGCAGCACCGAATTCAACGAAGAAGCCTTCGGTGACGGAGTAGACGGCCAGGCCGTCGGCGTCGGTGGCGATTTCGTTGATGGAGCCTTCTTCACTTGCGACGGAGAAGACGGGGTAGGTGGCGGTGGCGGAGCCGTAGCTGTTTTCGAGCGAGAGGGTGAGGGTGTGGTCACCGCTGCGGGTGAAGGCCACTGTGGCAGAGCCTGCGGTGTCGGAACCGTTGGCGTTGGTCACCACGGCGCGACGAGAGCTCCACGAGGGTTTGGTCACCACGGGATAGGCAGTGCCGCTGATGAAGGGGCAACCGCTGGAGGTGTTGGCTTCGAAGGGGGTCTGCAGGCCCTGGCCTTCGTTGGCGTCAGCGCCGCCGATGCAGTCGTAGTTGTAGAGTTTCACGCCCTCTTTCTTACCTACGGAAGAGAAGCTGTAGTCAGAAGCGGCGTCGGTTTCGAAGTCCCAATAGCAGAGCACGCCGTCGGGGAGGTTTTTGGCGTCGAGGCCGGCGAAAGAGGTCTTCACGTCGGATGCGTCCATGGCCTTATCCCAAACTTGGAAGTCGTCGACCACGCCGGTGATGGCTTGACCCTGGTAGGGGAGACCGCCGATAGAGAGCCAGTCGGTGGATTGCAGAGCGTAGTTTTTGGCGGAGTAGTCTTCCTGGGTGCCGGTTGAACCGTCGCCGCCTTTGCCGCGCACCCACGTGGCTTGTTGCAGCACGCCGTTGAGGTAGAGCTTGGAGCGGAACGACGTGGTGCTTGCGTAGTCGAAGGTGATGACCACGTGGGTCCAGGTGTCGAGGTTGAAGCGAGTGTCTTCGCCGAATGAATATTGATATTCACCGGGGGGGGTGCTGTCTGATGAAGAGCCGCGGAAGGTGTAGGGGCCGACGTGGCCTTCGTAGTCGCCGCGGAGCCAGCAGTAGCCCCAGTTGGACACGGGCCAAGAGCCGCCGCGGTTGGTGATGTCGAGCAGAGCCCAGGTTTGGTCGGAGCTTGCGCAGAAGGAGGTGTATTTCACCCAGAAGGCCACGGAGAACGACTTGCCGCTTTCCAGACCGAGGTCGGCCACCTTGCAGCCGATGAAACGTTCGTCGAACTCAATGCCGCGCGAAGCGGAGCCGTCGGCGGAACGGCCGGTGTAGCCCACGGTGGCGGTGGATGAAGCGTCAGCGCCGTCGACGATGGTCATTTCCACGGGCGAGGAGCTTTCGCTGACGGTGTTGCCGTCGACAGTGACGGTGTAGATTTCGGGCAGAGCGCCGACTTCTTCGCTGGAGACTTGGACGTAGTAGCCGAAGGTGCGGGCATTGGAGGTGCCTTCGTCAATCTTCAGGTCGTAGCCGCCGATGGCGTCGAGCGATGTGGTGAAGGAAGTGCCGTTGGTTGAGAAGACGGCCTTGCCGGTGGAGTCGTAGAGTTTCCAGTCGGAAGCGCTGTGTTTGGGGTCAACGTAGCCGATGGTGAACTTTTCGCCGGGTTTGATGACGGTCTTGTCGATGGAGATGGAGTTGTCCACGGTGTAGTCACCCTTGTCGAGAGCGTTGCTCCAGGTGATGGCGCTTTCGCTCTTGTGGTCGAGGCTGAGGGCGCTCACACCGAATTGCACCTTGGAGTTGGAGGTGACGTTGAAGGGGCAGTTGTAGAGCATAGCGGCCCAGGATGTGGTCACGCCCATGAGCACGGGCTCGCCGCCCTCTTCGCGGGCGTAGATTTTGAACATCGAGGTGTTGACGTCGGTGTTGTAGACGGGGCCGTCGGTCTTGGATGAAGCCATCTTGAAGATGAGCTTGCCGTCGACGCCCTGATAGTGGTTGCCCAGCACCTTTGCCAGGGTGATTTCGGGAGCGGCGGGGGTGGCGGCGGTGCCACGCACGATGCTCACTTCGCCCAGGAGCATTTGCAGGTTTTGAGCGTTCTTGAAGTGGAGGCCCAGCAGGGCGAGAGTCTTGCCGGAGAATCCGGAGGCCAGGGAGCCGCGGATGGTGAACGTGGCGGTTTGCCATTCATCGCCGTCGACTTCGGTCTGCGAGTTGAGCACCACCAGGGAGCTTTCGCGCACGGGGGTGTCTTCGGCGCCTTCCATAGTGGCGATGAGCGACACTTGTTCGGCTGAGCCGCCAAGGAGCTTATAGCGCACGGTGATGACGTCGTTGGCTTTGATGTCGAATTTGGTTTTGAACAGGTGGAGGTAGGCTTCGTCGTCGGTGCCGCTGATGGAGAGGCAGGAGCCGCCCATGTAGGCGTCGGTCCAGACGAAGGTGCTGCTCAGGCCGATGCTGCCTTTGGTGACGTCGCGGCCCAGCAGGGTGGGAGCCCACCAGTAGCGCCACGTGGGCAGATAGTCTTGCACGCCGATGTTGTACCACGACAGAGAGTTGGCCCGTTGGCCCTGCCAGTTGAAGAACTGGCCGTTACCCATGTTGAAATAGGTGATGAAGGGTTCGTCGTCGAGGCTCCACTGCAGGGTTGATTCAGCCGACTTGAAGGCGCTGATGCCGAAGAAGGAGTCGGTGGGATAGTGGTTGCGCTGAGTGAAGACGCTGAAGTTGACGGCGGGGTTTTGGGCGCCGTTGGTGAAGAAGCGTTCGGTGTCGTAGAGATAGGTGGCCTGGATGGTCAGGGGCGCGGAACCGTTTTTGGTGCGGTTGAGCCAGAACATGTTATACTGGTGAGCGCCCCAATAGCCCATCGACACGTTGTAGTTTTTCAGCGTGGGATAGCTTTCGCCGCTCTTGGGTTCGCCGCCTTGCATGTTCATGCCGGCGTAGATGTAGAGCGGGCTCACGCCCTTTTGCTTGGCGTAGTTGGTGATTCCGCCCAGCAGCGAGGTCCAGTTGTAGTTGGTGAAGAGCGAGGAGCGGCGTTTGCCGGCGTCGCTCATGTAGTTGGGGAAGTTGTTGGCGTTCAGGCCGCTGTCGAAAGAGATGTTGCCGTTGATGTTCGTGCCGTCATACCAGATGTTTTCGGCCGTGCATACGCCTTTGCTTTCGAGATAGGTGATGAGGTCTTCGTGTTGCTGAGCGAGCTTGGTCATAGTGGAGCTCGACAGGCCGGAGAATTCGGAGTTGTAGCCGAGGCCGTCAACGCCGTGATAGTAGAGGAACTCGGCCAGGGTGGTGTTGTCAAGAGCCACTTGGTCGGTGATGGCGGTGCCCCAAGCGGAGTTGGCGATTGAGGCGTTGGGGATCGAGGCTACGCCGCTGACGCTAACGCCGTTTTTGTGGGCCACGTCGGCAAATGCGCCGGGCACCCAGCCGTGGGGCGAAGTCCAGTTGCCAAACACGTCGACGTAGCTCCACATGGAGAACACTTCGGAGTCGAAGGCCGAGTTGGGCAGCGCGTTGTAGTTGTAGCCGCCTTCCAGGGCCGTGGTCATGGGCACCCAGAAGCAGAGGCGTTTGGAGTTTTCGGAGGTGAGCGAGGTGTTCACCTGAGTGGCGGAGTTGCGGAAACGAGCTTTGGGTTTGACACGCGAGATGAAGAATTGTTCATCTTCCATGTTGAGGTTGCCGTTTTTCCACTGCGTCACGTAGGAGGGCAGTGTCTGCGAGCTCGGCCAGGCGATGTAGCCGTCTTTGAGCTGTTGGGCGGAAACCGACCCAACAGCCAAAGCAGCCAGAGAAAACACTAAAAGTTTTTGTTTCATGTTTTGTGGTTGATATTTAAGATAAGATATTCAGATTAAATGTCGTAGTCGATGCTGACGTTGTTGAACACCACCTTCATGGGGACGCCGCCGAGGCTGACGGTGACGGTGCCGTTGGCCACGTTGTTGGAGTCGATCGTGAGGGTTGAGGCGGTGATTGAGGCCGACGTGCCGTTGAAGTCAGCGCCGGAGAAGTCGCTGGCCATCAGCGAGCCGGAGAGGCTCAGGAGCACGTTTTTGGTGTAGAGCCAAACGCTGTCGTAGCCGCCGGCGGTGAACCAGAAACCGGCCTTGTTGCCGTCCATGTAGTAGCCGCAATCGCTGACGTTGATGTCGGCATATCCGCTGACGACGTTGACGGTTTGCGAGATGCTCAGGGTCTTTCCGGCGCCGGTGACTGTGGCGGTGATGGTGGCGGTGCCATCCTTCAGGGCCTTGACGGTGGCCTTAGAGGAGTCGGAAGCGGGGGTGACGGTGAGCACGCTCGTGTCGCTGCTCTTCCATGCGACGGGATAGGATGATGTGGAGCCGGAGGCTGTGCGCACCTTCACTTGGAAGGTTTCGCTCTGGCCGGCGGCCATTGATGTGGGCGCACTGGCCCAGAGGATTTCGGAGACTTCGTCGGTGACGGTGACGTTCAGGATCTTGGTGATGCTCATGGAGGTGAGCGTCACTTTGGTGGTGCCGGGTTTGAGGCCGCGGAAGAGCATCAGAGTTCCTTCGTAGGATTCATAGCTGAGCACCGAGGGATCGGCCACGGTGACCTCCGGACGGTGGTAGGCCAGCGAGGTCAGCGGGTCGGTGCTCACTGTGAGCTCGAGGTTGCCGCCCACGGTGACGGAGAGATTGTCGAGAGTCATGCCCGAGGCGGTGGGGGTCACCACGATGTCGTTCACAGGATAGTCTTTGTCGAAATTCTTGACGGTGATGTAGGCCTTCATGGTGGTGGCGGCGGTGTCGGGCGAGTTGAAGCAGATGACGGTTTCGCCGCTGGAGATGCCGGTGCGCAGGGTGAGCACGGCGTCGTAGCCATATTCATTGTCCACTTCGTCTTGGCCGACGATGAGCGTGTTGTTGCCGCTTTCCACTTCCCAGGAGTAGCAACCGCGGGCGTTTTCGATGTCTTGCGAGCGGCCGCCGTCAACCAGCACACGAGCGTAGATTTTCACCTCGGTGTTGACGTCGACGGTTTTACGCACTTCGTAGTTGAAGCCGTAGAATTGGTCGCCGGTGGGGGCAGTCATGCCGGAGATGTCGGGATCCCACATGCCCACTTTCACGCTGGGGCTGATGCTCACGGTGCAGGTGCCTGTGGCCGTTTCGCCGGCGCCGCCCACAGTGAGCGACACGTCGAAGCTGCCATGGCTGCGCGAAGGATAGACGGCCACGCCCACGCGATGGAGGTCGGGGTCGTAGACCAGCGGAGCGTCGGTGGCGTCGAGGGTGGCGGGAGCGTCCTCATAGCCTTCGGTTTTGGCGATGGCAAACGAGGGGGTGAAGTCGTTGATGATGGAGTAGGGCTCCACGAAGAACCACACCGTGTCGCTCTCCAGAGCGTCGCTGATGCGATACATGCGGGTTGATTCCTGTTCGGGGACCACGGACTGGGGCGAGTGGGTGGTGACCGTGACGGTGCTCACGGCATATTTGCCGTTGAGCAGGGTGGCACGTAGTTTGGTGGTTTTGCCTTGAGCGCCTTCGATGGCGGTGACCACGGTGGCACCGTCGGTTTCACGGGTCTCCACTTGGGCGATGTCGGTGGCGTCGATGCTCCATTCAATGGGGGTGTTGATGGTCTTGCCGCTGAGATTGGTGACGCGAGCCGACACCTGCAGGGTGTCGCCCACGGCCAGGGAAATCTCCGACGGGGTGATTTCGATATACACCTCCTTGGCGCCGTCGAGCGTGTCGTCTTCGGAGCACGAAGCCAGAAGCGCCAGGGCCGACAGGCCAAAAGCTATATGTTTGAAAAACTTCATAGGTGGTTAGAGTTGTCTAATTAAAAGTTGTTGGGTTTGATCACGCGCTGCGAGGGGTTGTCGGTGGCGTCGCCGCGAGTCCAGGTGTTGCTGTTGTCCCAGAATACGCGAGTG
This sequence comes from uncultured Bacteroides sp., assembly GCA_964549975.1. Classification (GTDB taxonomy): domain Bacteria; phylum Bacteroidota; class Bacteroidia; order Bacteroidales; family Muribaculaceae; genus UBA3263. The sequence goes on from CAZJWM010000005.1 coordinate 8,169, forward strand.
CCGCCATTCTGCGGGCCGCCGATGGCAGCCGAGAGCGAGGCCATTTCCAGGGCGTTGTTGGTGGTTTCCTTCAGGGGCATGCGGCGGAGCTGCAGCTCGTAGTCCACGTCGGGATACATGGGGTTGAGCACCACGGGGAAGAGGCGCGGATAGCTCGTGCGGCGGAAGGTGGTCCAGGCTTCGGCGCTCAGCGGGAAGCAGCAGAGATATTTCTGAGTGATGATCTTCTCGAGCTTGGTCTCTTGGTCGTCGGCGTCGTTCCATTTCACGCCGATGCTCACGCGGCCTGCGATGTTGTTGTCCCAGTTGTAGGGGTCAACGTAGTCCACCACGGGCAGCTCGTCTTGGGCCAGATAGGCGTCGGCCGACCAGTTGCCGCCATATTGAGCGTTTTCGCTGAAGCTCAGACGAATGGCGCGTTCGTAGAAGTCTTGGGCGGTGCTGCCCATGTTCCAGCCGCGCAGGGCGCCTTCGGCTCGGAGCATCAACACCTCGGTGACCTTCAAGAAGGGCTGGGGCATGCGCTTGGCGCTTTCGCTGGTGATGCCAAAGGGGCCGTAGCCGCTCTTGGTGTCGGTGGTGTTGCTCATGGCAATGCCTTGGCGCACACCGTAGATGTCCTTGTCGGCGGTGATGCCGGCATTCTTTTCGGTGATGGGATATTGATAGCCGTCAAACCAGGCTGTGAGGCCGGGGTGGTTGAAGTGTTTGAGGATATTCTCAAGCGAGGCTCCCAGACGGAGGTCGTTCCAGCCCACGGAGATTTGGTAGAGGCAGTTGCCCATGCCGTCGGGCAGGTAGTAGTAGGCAATGTCGAGGTCGCCTTCGGTCAGGACGCCGATTTCATCGTTGACGGCTTCTTCGGCCAGAGTCTGCGAGCGGCCGGCGTCAACGTTGACGATGTTCATGGCCATGCGGAGCTTCAGGGAGTTGGCAAACTTGACCCAGCGGCGCCAGTCGCCTTGGCTGATGGTCTTTTGGTCGAGGTCTTCAATCAGGGCGAGGTCGTCGCGCGAGGGCTGCTCGCGTTTGAGCGTGGCGATGGCTTCGTCGAGGTCTTCGAAGATTTGATTATAGACGTCGGCACCGGGTTCGTAGGTCAACGGCGACACGCGGCTGTTTTGGCGCCATTCGGTGAAGGGCAGTGCGCCGTAGAAGTCCACGAGCTCGTGGCCCAGATAGCCTTGGATGATTAGGGCGATGGCTCGCCAAGCGGGTTTGCCGAGAGATTCGGCATAGTAGATGGCGTCTTTGCTCTGCTGGAAGAGCTGGTTGTCAAGCGGGCCGCTCAGATAGTCGTTGTCGGGGTAATAGAGCGTGGGCAGGGGGCCGCCGAAGGTGAATGTGCCTTTCGAGACGGTCCAGTAGCCGGCATAGTTGTCGATGTTGTTGGCGCGTTGATATTGATATTTGTGTGGGGCAAACGTGCCGGTGGGCTCATGCGTGTAGTTGATCATGAAGGGGATGGCACCTTTGAGCTCCTTTTCGAGCACCGACACGTCGGTGGCACCCAGTCCCTCTTCGTCGTCGTTGCTGATTTCTTCTTGCGAGCCTTGGAGCCAGGGATATTCCTCCTGGAAGCGGTCGCCACACGAGGTGAGCGCTCCGGCGGCGGATAGGCCGAGCAGGGCTGCGAGAACCGATATATAAGTCTTCATTTTATATGCAGTGGATCAAGGGTTAGAAGTTCAGTTTCAGAGTCACGGCATAGGAGCGGGTGGTGGGCAGGGCATAGTTGTCGATGCCGCTCAGGCCGTTGGCAGCCGTCATGGAGATGTCGGGGTCGACGGGCGAATTCTTGTAGATGAAGAAGGCGTTCTTCACGGAGAATTGCGCCGTGAGGTCGCGTCCGCGGCCCAGCAGGTCGGGCAGCAGGTAGCTCAGGGAGATGTCGCGCACGCGGAACGAGGTGGCGTCGTAGACGTGGTCTTCCATGGGCAGCGAACCGATGGTTTGATAATACTTTTCGATGCTCACCTTGCGGCCGGAACCGTCGGGGAGATACATCAGCAGGATGCCGTCTTGCTGCAGCTCGGGGTGTTGCAGAGCGTAGAGGCGGGCGTCGGCAGTGCGCTGGCTCAGACCGTAGAGGTCGAGGTCGCTCTCGGTCATGGACATGACGTTGCCGCCGATGCGGCCGTCGATGAGGAAGTAGAGCGAGAGGTTTTTCCAAGTGAAGGTGTTGTTCCAACCCAGTTGCACGGGCGAGGTGGTGTTGCCCACATAGGTGTCGTAGGTGCCGGAGGCCATTTGGGGGGCTGCGTTGGCAATGTCGCCTTCGTTCAGAAGCTTGATGTAGCCGTTTTCGTCGCGGGCGAAGGAGTTGACGTAGATGTCGCCGTAGCGGCCACCTTTCTTATAGATTACTTTGAAGTCTTTGGGGCCGATTTGCACCTCGTAGGGGGTGCCGCTTTCGCTTTCGTAGGTTTCGAGGATGCGGTTGTCGTTCCAAGCGATGTTGAAGCCTGTTTTCCAACTCCAGTCGTTGTTGATCACCCAGCGATAGTTGGCGCTGAATTCCAGGCCGTAGTTGCGAATCTTACCGGTGTTGACGGGTTTGGATTCGCCGCTGGCGGTGGTGACATACATAAACTGGTTTTTCAGTGTGGAGTTATAATATGTCAAGTCGAAGTTAAACTTGTTGTCGAACATCCACACGTCAACGCCGGTTTCAAACGCCGTGGTGGTTTCGGGTTTGGGGTCGTCGAAGAGCGGGGTGCGCGAGGAGACCGTGCCGGTGGAGAAGTTGTAGCTCTGGCGGGCAAACAGCGTGTTGGGGATGGGGTTGCCGACTTCCGACCAGCTGCCGCGCCATTTCAATTGGTTGAGCCAATCGGTTTTGGGCAGGAAGCGGTCAACCAAGACGTTGACGCCGGCGCTGTAGTAGTCGAAGCTCTTGTAGCCGCTGCCTTGGGTGAACTGCTGGAAGGCTTGGGCCCATTCCAGACGATAAGAACCGTCGACGTAGATGCGGTCTTTCCAGCCCACGGAAGCCGTGGCGAAGAGGGCTGTGCTCCAGTCGCGATAGTGCCAGGAGTCGTTGGCGCCGGTGGTTGTGGCGCTGGTGGCGGTGGCGGAGTTTTGGGGCACGAAGGCGTTGGGCAGGCCGAATGTGTCGATCACCGTGGTGATGGATGTGGAGCGGTCGTAGTGGCGCGAGAAGCTGCCGCCGAATGCTGCCGACACGTCGATTTTGTCGTTAAACGTTTCGTTCCACGTGACCATGTGGTCGTTGTAGATGTCGGTGCTCAGGGCGTTGCTGTTGTAGTATTGACCGCCGCGGAGGTCCATGCCGCTCATGGTGATGTTAAGCGAGGCATAGCGTTCTTCGCGCGATGAGGAGCTCACGTAGTCGAGGTTGAAACGGGTCTGGTATTTGAGGTTTTTCCAGATTTTCACGTCGAGGGTGATGTTGCCCAACAGGCGGTCGCGCTTGGCCTCGTTGTTGATCATCTTGGCAATCCAGTAGGGGTTGTTCAGATATTGGTCATACCACGACCAGGTCTGAATCGGTTCGCCCACAAGCTTGGAGTTGCCGCGGTTGGCATCGCTGACGATGTTGTCGGCGTAGGTGCCGGAGTGTTGATAGTTGTTTTTGAAGTATCGCATATCCACGTCGGAGGCGGTGCGATAGAGCGAATAGAGGGCGGAGTTGGCGCGGCCCACCACCGGGGTGTTGTCGGTGCGCTGGTTCACCCAGTTGAGCGATGTGGAGATGTTCACCCGTTTGTTAAACAGGGCGAAAGTCTCCTTTAGCATCACGTTGTGGCGCACAAACTTGTTGTCGGTGATGATGCCGGTTTGGTAGGTGTTGTTGTAGCTGAAATAGGTTCGGCTCATCTCCGTGCCGCCGCTCAGGGTCACGCCGTTGTTGAGGGTGACGCCGTTGTTGAAGAAATCTTTCACGGCGCTGCGTGCGGAGTTCATCAGATAGGGCACGGAGGCCACTTCGTCGGCGTCGCGGGTGCCAATCTGCGGGCCCCAGCCGTTGAGCGAGCCTGAGGTGCTGCCCAAGCCGAAGGAAGTTTGAATCTTCGGATAGGTGGCAATCTGTTCGATTGAGGTGGAGGAGCTGACGTTGACCTTCACGGCGCCGGCCTGACCGGCCTTGGTGGTGATGACAATCACGCCGTTGTTGGCTGCCGAGCCGTAGAGGGCTGCGGCGTTAGGGCCTTTCAGGATGGTCATGCTCTCGATGTCGTCGGGGTTGATGGTGCTGAGCAGGTCATCGCCCGAGCGGGTGCCGCCATAGACGATGGCATCGGCGTCGACCTGGCTCTGCATGCCGTTTTGCATGGGCACGCCGTCGAGCACAATCAGCGGCTGGTTGGTGCCCAGAATCGACGTCGAGCCGCGAAGAGTGATCTTCGAGGCGCCGCCGCCGGCACCGGAGTTGTTGGGCGTGATGGTCAGACCGGCACTTTTGCCCTGCAGAGCGTTGACGAAGTTGGTGCTCTTGATGCGAGTCACCTCTTCGGACTTCACCGTCTGAGTGGCGTAGGTCAGGGTGCGAGCCTCACGCTGGATGCCCATAGCGGTGACCACCACCTCGCCCAACTGCTGGGAGTTGAGCTGGAGTTGCACCTGAATGGGCTGTCCATCCCAGGTTATAGTTACGGGCTGATAGCCCACTGCAGAAACTACGAGCTTAACGCCGCGTTTCACATCTCTGAGGGTAAAGTTGCCATCGAGGTCGGTAGCGGCCCCTTTGGCGGCATTACCCTGCACCTGCACCGAGGCGCCGATCATCGGCTCGCCGGTTTCGTCAAGGACAGTGCCTTGCGCAGCCGACGCAACCGCTTGCTGGCTCGCGGTGGCTTGTGCCATAGCTCCAATTGACGCGGCGCCTCCCGTTAGAAGAAATGCAGCCGTCACGAATTGTTTTAGCATAAGGTTGATTGAGTCGTGAATTTAAGGTAGGGTTTACGATAATTTGCACCGCAAAGTTAATAATTTTTCGCAAATTATCAACCTGTGCGCAAAACTTTTTAAGAGAATGTGTGAAAATTTCCACGATTTCAGTAACCGCATTGTAGAAAAATGTTGTAACTTTGCGGCAAATCTTAAACCAACTAACCAACGTTTTTATTATGAAAAAGTATTTGGCTGAGTGCTTCGGCACAATGTTTCTGGTGTTGCTGGCATGCGGCAGCGCCGTTTTGGCCGGCCCCTCGATTGGTGGCTACGGTGTGGGCGTTTGCTTCGGCTTGGTCCTGATTTGCCTTTGCTACGCCATTGGCAACATCTCCGGCTGCCACGTGAATCCAGCCGTGTCGTTCGCCATGCTGATCAATGGCAAACTCTCCGGCCGCGACTTTGTGGGCTACGTCGTTAGCCAACTCATCGGCGCTGCCATCGGTGGCGCACTGCTCTTCGCCTTCACCAAGACCGCTCCCGACTTCAACTTCGGCGGCATCACCGGTGAGAATGGTCTCGCCACCAACGTGTTGCAGGCAGGCGCAACAGCTCCTATGGCTCTGTTGGCCGAAGTGCTGCTCACCTTCTTCTTCGTGTTCGTGATTTTCGGCGCAACCGACGAGAAGCATGGCTTCGGCAAATTTGCCGGTCTGGCCATCGGTTTGGCCCTTGGCCTGGTGAACATTGTGGGCATTCCCGTTGACAACTGCTCGGTGAACCCCGCCCGCAGCTTTGGCCCCGCGCTCTTCTCCTGCGGTGCTTTCAGCGACTTCTGGATCATGGTGGTAGGCCCGCTGGTAGGCGCCGCCCTTGCAGCCATAGTCTGGAGAGCCGTTGCTCCCAAAGATTAATCCGTTCTTTTATCCAAAGTAGACGGTCGCGCGGCAGTCACCCTGCCCGCGGCCGTTTTTTCCACGTTTTGTCACTGCGGCGAAGTGGATTCGCAGCTTCGACAAACGCACACCCCCTTCCTGATATTTCATCGCATTTTTCCAAGAACAATAGCGTCAAGATAACAAACGTAATTCATTCATACACAAAATCACTATCCATGAATCTTTTCACAAGATGTCTTTTAGCCACGGCTATGGCCCTCTCGGCGCCGGCGGCGTTTGCCGCCACGGAGGCGCAATCGGTGACCTACACCGTAGACTCCATCAACGGAACGTTTACCTCCGGCAACGGCTCCGGCACCTATTTCAGCACGTGGAAGAGCAAAGCCACGTCGCCCCAACTCACCGTTTCGTCCGGCACCAACAACTTCAGCCCCTTTGACAGCGAGGGCCAACTGGTCTACAACTCCGGCTCCGGCGGCTCATCCACCATCACCCTCTCGGCCGGCGACGGCTGGTATGTGTCGGCTTATACGTTCAGCGCCGCGCTGGTAGACACCACCGCCACAATCACCTATTCGGCCAACGGCGCCGCGGCCGTGAGCATCACCAAAACGCCCCAAACCATTTCGGCCACAGTGGACCAAAACACCACGGCTTCGATTGCCGTCGCCGGCAGCAACTCCGGAGTGACCCTATCCAACTTCAGCGTCACCCTGACCGAGCGCCCCGTGCCCGAATTCTACACCACCACCATCGTCGACGGCCGCTTTGCCGACGAGACGCCATGGTATACCATGCAAATTGCCTCAACCGGTTTCTATCTGAAAAGCGAAAACCCCGGCGACACCATTCAGCTCAACTCCGTCGACGTGTCGCTGGCCGACAGCGAACTCTGGTGTTTCGTGGGCACCCCCACCGAAGGCTATCGCCTCTACAACAAAGCCATTGGTCCCGGCAAAGCCCTGGCCGCGCCCACCACGGTGGACAGCGCCGGCAATAGCGGCGGCAACAGCTGCGCCACAGTGCAGGCCGAAGACCAAGATGGCTACGTCTACGACTGGATTCCATCCTATAGCAGCTCGATTTCGGGAGTGGAAGGCGTGTATCTTGCCGCCAAAGGCCATTCCACATGGCGCCTGAACAATCGCAACTACAAACTTTCGTTTTGGACAGGCGGCGCCGACGCCGGGTCGACCCTGCAATTCGTGTTGGGCAAATTCACCGCCGTGGTTGCCCCTGCGAAAGGCACCTTCGACAGGGATAACACCTGGGTGAAAACCTGGACCCGCACGGCCGAACCCACCGTGACCTTCGGCACCTCCTACAACAACATGACCGTCACCACCGACTCCGTCGTGGGCATTGCCACCGGCCAATCCAACGCCGCATGGACCTTCACCTGCCCCGAAGGGATGCACATCTCCGGCTATGAATTCGACTATGCCGGCACCTCATCGTCGACGTGGAACGTCACCAACGTGTTGACCCTCGGCAACTCCACGCCCATCAACGTCACAGCCGACGCCCTCTCCGGTCATGCCTCAATCTCCGGCCTCACCGCCGACTCCATCAGCAGCCTCACCTACACCGGCTCGAACGGCTACGTCTTGGCCCTGAGTGACTTCAAAGTCACAGTGGAGCGCGACATCCCCGTGCACATCGGCACCATTGTGTTCCGCTACGACGGCACCCCGGCCTACAACGTGGCCTATCGCATCCCCGCCATCACCACCATCCTCGAAGGCAAAAACAAAGGCCGCGTGTTGGCCATCAACGACTATCGCTATTGCGGCGGTGACATAGGCAACGGCCGCATCGACCTCTATCAATCATATTCCACCGACCAAGGCCTCACCTGGAGCGCCCCCGGCCAGATGTGCGACTCCGTGGGCAACCCCGTGGCCAAAGGCACCGGCGTGGGCACCTTCGAAACCTCGCTCGAGAACCCCGACTGCGGCTTTGGCGACGCGGCCATTGTGAGCGACTGCGAAACCGGTCGCGTGTTGGTGATGAGCGTCTGCGGCCACACCACCTTCTGGGCCGCTCGTCGCGACAACCCCAACCAGTTGGCCCGCTGGTATAGCGAAGATGGCGGCGACACCTGGAGCGCCTATGAAACCATCACCGACTCAATCTACTCGCTCTTCGACGGCACCTGCCCCAACGGCTACGTCGATTCAATGTTTTTCGGCTCCGGCAAAATCTGCCAAAGCCGAAAAGTGAAGGTGGGTAGCTCCTATCGCCTCTATGCCGTGATGGTTGGCTACAACGCCGAGGCAGGCACCACAAGCAACTGGGTGCTCTATTCCGACGACTTTGGCCTCAATTGGGCCATACTCGGCGACCCGAAGCAGCCTGCCGTGGCCACCTCGGCCGACGAACCCAAAGCCGAAGAGTTGCCCGACGGCTCCGTGTTGCTCTCGGCGCGTCGCAACGGTGGCAACCGCCACTTCAACATCTTCCGCTATAGCGACGTCAGCTCCGGCGCCGGCACCTGGGACGACGCCGTGGCCACCAACTGCGGCATCGGCACCACCATCAACGGCTGCAACGGCGAAATCCTCATCCTCCCGGCCGTCAAAAGCTCCACGCAGCAGCCCTGCTACGTGGCTCTGCAGTCGATTCCCTACAGCTCCAGTCGCACCCAAGTGAGCATCCTCTGGAAGGAGATTGCCTCCGGCAGCGACATGCTCACGCCCTCGTGTTTCACCTCCTGGGACGGCCATTTCCAAGTGTCGTCGATCGGCTCGGCCTACTCCACAATGACCCTGCAAACCGACCACTCCATCGGCTTCCTCTACGAAGAGGAGACCTACGGCAAGAGCTATTGCGAGGTGTATCGCAACCTCTCGCTGGAGGATATCACCTCCGGTGCCTACGCCTATTGCGAAGACACCGACACGGTGAAAGCCAACGCGATTCGTTCCGAGGTGGTGGACCTGCTCAGCGAGCAATACAATGAGTCGAAATACGTAGGCCAGCCCACCGAGGCGTCGATTCAACGCCTGCAAGAGGGCGTCAGCGCCTACACCGCCAACCCCGACGCCACCACCTATCAGACGTTCAACTCCGCTGTGGCAGCCATTGCCTCCGACGAGGTGATTACCATCCAAAAGAACGCCCTCTATCGCCTAATGTCGGCCCACGACGGCACCTACGCGTCGATCACCGCCGACCGCTATCTCACCTCCGACGGCACCAACCTCGTCACCACCGAGGCAACCGACTCCACCACCTACTTTGCCCTGATGCAGCGCGAAGGCAGCGACAATTGGATACTCTATCACCCCGCCACGTCGACATTCGTGGCAGTCAGCCCGTCGACCAGCAGCAAATTCACCGTCACAGACGACGCCGACGACGCTGACGAATATGCCGTAGTCAGTGCCATCACCGGCAAGAGCAACCTCACAAGCACCAACCCCACCACCGCCGCCTATGCCAGTCTGCACATGGACAGCAGTACCCGGGTTGTGGCCTGGGGCAGTGCCGCAGCCGCCTCGCAATGGTATATCGAACTGATGGACACCGATGCCGTAGACCTGCCCGACATCGAAACTGCTGCCGCCACCACGTCGCTGACATCCGTTTCGTCGGAGCAGCCCGCGGCCGAGCACAGCTACTATGACCTGTTGGGCCGCCGCGTGGCCGTGCCCAAACCCGGCGAACTCTACATCACCTCCGACGGCCGCAAGCTCCTCTTCTGACCTGCTCCCGCGCCCTATTGCAGCGAAGCCCACCGGCCACATGGCCGATGGGCTTCGCCTCGTCTGCGCCGCACTGAAGGTTAAGATTCTAATTTAGCGCGTTAATAATCTCTGCGGTCCAATCGGGTAGTTTGGAAACGTATTGTTTGACAATATGTCCTTCAGAAGCCCGAAATAGCAGTTTGGCAATATGCCCGTCAGTGGAGTTGTCGTAGACATACAATCTGTCTACAATGGACGCCACGACGGCGCAGTTGCCTATTGATTTCGAGTAGCGAGATACGATTTTGGGAATAGGCACATCGTGACCGCCTTCCATCACTCGTTTTGCAATACGGGAGGCATTGATCATGGGGCTATCTGTAGAAATGAAAAATAGCCTGATGAAAAAACCTGCGTTCTTGGCGCGAATAATGAAATCTATCTTATCAATCGCGGACAATACGGTTTCGAATACAAAGCTGTGGTGCTCGGCAAGATATTGTTCGCGCAGATTTGCGCAGTAGTTAGCGGCTGCGGTCACGGCTTCGGCAGAATTCCAATCTCCGAATTTGCTGTTTGCCACCTCATCGGGATTGATGTAGGCCGTGCCCTCCGACCATTCGTGATGCAGAAATAGTCGGGTCACAGATGTCTTGCCTGAGCCATTTGGCCCGGCGATTATAATAAGCTCGGGTTTGCGCGTGGCGTCAGCCATTCTTGAGGCGGTTGATTTGGTCGGCCCATTGAGCCTTGGCTTCGCGGGCATATTTGTGCATATCTGCAAAATATGCTTCAGAGGCGACGCGAAAGCGTTCGCGAGCCTCTTCTGCGGCTTCGCGCATCACTTGCTCGAGCATCTCATCGGTGGGTTCTACGCCCATGCCGAATCTATAACTGTTGATATCTTGTTCTGCCATTGATGGCAAAGTTACGAAAAGTTTCGGAAAAATTCGCGTAACTACCTATAAATAATTGCATCGCATTCGTCGTTGCAAGGGTGGGGTTTGGGTTTGCGGTGGAAAAAGCGTAACTTTGCAGATATGATAATGTTTCCGCATGCCAAGGTGAACCTTGGTCTTGATATTGTGGCGCGGCGCGCCGACGGCTATCACGAGGTGGTCACTGCCATGTGGCCGATTTCGTGGGCCGACATCTTGGAGTTGACCCCTGCAGAGGGGGCCACGGAGCTGGTGTGCACCGGCCGACGGGTGGATTGTCCGCCTGAGAAGAATCTGGTGATGAAGGCGTTTTGCCTGATGGAGCAGCGAGTTGGCGCCCTGCCGCCCACGCGCATTCAGCTGCATAAAGTGATTCCCGACGGCGCCGGACTGGGCGGCGGCTCGGCCGATGCGGCCATGACTCTGCGCGGCCTCAACGACCTCTGGCAGTTGGGCCTGAGCGTGGAGGAGTTGGCGCAAATGGCCTCGCAGCTCGGCGCGGATTGCCCGTTTTTCATCTACGATCGACCGATGCTCTGCACAGGCATCGGCACCGAGATGGCCCCCATAGACATCGACCTGCAGGGGCGGAGGATTGCCGTGGTGAAGCCTGAGTGCTCCGTAAGCACGGCCGAGGCCTACGCCGGAGTGACGCCGCAGCAGCCCGCCGAGGCGCTCACCGAGCGTTTGGCGCGCGGCGTGGAGCAGTGGCAAGGGTCGGTGGTCAACGCCTTTGAGACGTCGGTGTTTGCACGCCGTCCGGAGATTGGCGCCATCAAGCGGCAGTTGCTGCAGATGGGCGCAGTCTATGCCTCGATGAGCGGCAGCGGTTCGGCTGTGTTCGGACTTTTTGACACTGACAAAATGTCAGCCGAGCGCCTCGCCGAGGCGTTCCCGAGCTGCCTCACATGCTTCTGCGACTGAGCCGCCGAGCCTTGGCAAACTTTTTGCTTTGGAATTATAATGTGAAACGAAAACGAAAAATAGCATATATGGACGATAAGAATATAGACGAAACCAAGCAGCAACCCGTGGCCGAAGAGCCCCAACAAGAGCAACCTGCGGCCGAAGCCCCCGAGCTCACCGCCGAGGAGGCCCTGCAGAAGCAGCTCGAAGAAGCCCAACAGGCCCTGGAGAAGCAGAAAAAAGAGTATCTCTTCTTGATGGCCGACTTCGACAACTTCCGCAAGCGCACCCTCAAGGAGAAGGCCGAGCTGCTGCGCAACGGCGCCGAGAACGCCATGAAGGCCCTGCTGCCCGTGGTCGACGACTTTGAGCGCGGCCTTGATTCGCTGCAAAACAGCACCGACGCCGACGCCGTGAAGCAGGGCGTTGAGCTGATATACGCCAAGTTTATTAAATATCTGGAACAGAACGGCGTGAAGCCCATGGAGAGCACCGGCGGCGACTTCAACGACGAACTCCACGAGGCCGTGGCCATGGTGCCCGGCAGCGAAGAGCTCCGCGGCAAGGTGATCGACACCATGCAAAAAGGATATATGATCAACGACAAAGTGCTGCGTCACGCCAAAGTGGCTGTAGGCCAATAATACAATTTTCTGATAAACTGACAGACTATTATGGCAGACGAGAAACGCGACTATTATGAGGTGCTTGGCGTGGCGAAAAACGCCACTGCCGACGAGATAAAAAAAGGCTATCGAAAGATGGCCATCAAATATCACCCCGACAAAAATCCCGGCGACAAAGAGGCTGAGGAGAAATTCAAGGAGGCAGCCGAGGCCTACTCCGTGCTCTCCGACGAACACAAGCGTCAGCTCTACGACCAGTATGGCCCGTCGCTCGGCCCGCAAGGCTTTGGCGGAGCCGGAGCCGGTGGCTACGGCAACGGCTTCAGCAGCGTTGACGACATCTTCAGCATGTTTGGCGACATCTTTGGCGGCGGCGGTTTCCGCAGCGGCTTCGGCGGTGGCGGCGGCGCTCGACGTCGCACTCGCAAGGGTTCCGACCTGCGTATCACGGTGAAACTCACCCTCGAGGAGATTGCCTCCGGTGTGACCAAAACGCTGAAAATTCCCGTCAAAGAGAAATGCGACTCCTGCAACGGCACGGGCGCAAAGGGTGGCACGGCATTCACCACCTGCACCACCTGCCACGGCTCCGGAGTGGTCACACAGGTGCAAAACACCATGTTCGGCCAGATGCAGAGTCAGACCGTCTGCCCTCACTGCCAAGGCGAAGGCAAAATCATCACCGAAAAGTGTCCCGACTGCGGCGGCAACGGCGTGCAAAACAAGGAGCGCACCATCTCGTTTAACATCCCTGCGGGTGTGCAAGACGGCATGGTGCTCACCCTCTCGGGCAAGGGCAACGCCCCGGCTCGCGGCGGAGTGAACGGCGACCTGCTCGTGGTGATTCAAGAGGTGAAACACCTCGAACTCATCCGCGATGGCAACGATTTGATCTATAATCTGATGCTCGACTTCCCCACGGCAGCCCTGGGCGGCAGCGTGGAAGTGGCCACCATCACCGGACGCGCGCGCTTGAATATCCCCGCCGGCACTCAGCCCGGCAAGGTGTTGCGCATGCGCGGCAAAGGTCTGCCCTCCACCGACGGCTCGCCTCGCGGCGACGAACTCGTCAACGTGATGATCTACGTGCCCGAGCACTTGACCGACGAGCAGCGTGCCGCCATCGAAAAGATGCGCGAGGCCGACAACGTCAAGCCCGACCCATCCACCACCCAGCGCCTCTTCTCCAAGCTCAAACACATCTTCGAATAATCCCCTTCATCCACCCATATCGACGCCTCGGCAGCCCCCTCGCTCCCGGGGCGTCGACCGCAAAAGTGCCGTAAATTTTGAATTGTAAAAAAAAATTATCACCTTTGCATTAATCAATTAAAGCTTAGACTATGGAAGCGTTGAAAAATTTGCCCATCGGCGTACAAGACTTTGAGAAACTGCGTAAAGGAGACTACCTTTACGTAGATAAAACTGCGTTAATATATCAACTGGTAAGCACCGGATGTTATTATTTTCTGTCGCGTCCGCGCCGTTTTGGCAAAAGTATGCTTCTGTCAACGCTTCATGCCTATTTCTCCGGCAAGAAAGAGCTTTTTGAAGGTCTCGCCATCGAGAAGTTGGAAAAGGATTGGACCACCTATCCGGTGCTTCATCTCGATTTGAATGTCGGCGAATATAGAACCGAAGATGACTTACGAAACAAGCTTGATGTGGAGCTTGATTCGTGGGAGCAGCTCTATGGAAAGAATGCTGTTGAAAAAACTTTAGGCTCACGTTTTGAGGGCGTGATACGTCGTGCCTATGAAAAGACGGGGCTGCGAGTTGTTATACTCGTTGACGAATATGACAAGCCGGTGCTTCAAACAATTGAAAACGAGGAGCTGCAAGCTACGTATCGTTCCATCTTGAAAGGCTTTTATGGCGCGCTAAAGAGCATGGATAGATGCATCAAATTTGCTTTCCTTACAGGCGTGACCAAGTTTGGCAAGGTGAGCGTGTTCAGCGATTTGAACAACCTTGAGGATATATCATTGGACAGACCGTATGCCACAATCTGTGGCATCACTGACGAAGAAATTGACACGGTTTTTGCCCCTTATGTTCAACGCTTGGCAGAGGTGACAGGACGCTCTCATGACGATGTTCGCAATGAGTTGCGTGTCCAATACGATGGCTACCACTTTGTCTACAATTCAGTTGCCGTATACAATCCATTTAGCCTACTGAATACATTCAAAAAGAATGAGTTTAAAAACTATTGGTTTGAGACGGGCACGCCCTCATATCTTGTGTACTTGTTGAAAAAACACAAATACAACTTGGAGCAGATGTCGAAAGTGGAGTGCGACGCCGACGTATTGAACAGCGTGGACTCGCAATCCACAAACCCGATACCTGTGATATATCAGAGCGGTTATCTGACCATCAAAGACTATGACCCTGAATTCGGGCTATATCAATTAGGATTTCCCAACAAGGAAGTTGAGGATGGTTTCTTGAAATTCTTATTACCCAGCTATGCGTCGATAGACAAAACTCAGACAGCCTTCGTTATAACCAATTTTGTAAAAGATATTCGTGCCGGCAAAGTTGACGAATTTTTCAAACGTTTGTCATCGCTGTTTGCCGACACGCCCTACGAGTTGGTGAAAGACCTTGAAAATCACTATCAAAACGTGCTTTTCATCGTCACGAAGCTTATGGGCTTCTACGTCAAGGCGGAATATCACACATCGGAGGGCCGCATCGACTTGGTGCTCCAAACCCCGGACTACACCTACGTGATGGAATTCAAGCTCAATGGCACTGCTGAAGAAGCCCTCGCCCAAATCAACGACAAAAACTACACTCTTCCCTTTGTCGCCGACGGCCGCCGCCTCATCAAAGTCGGCGTCAACTTCTCATCGACCACTCGCAACATCGAGCGCTGGATCCAATCCAATTGAAAATTCTTGACAAGTCAAGCGACTTCGTCGATGAGAAAATTGAAAGTTGAAAGTCAGTGAGTGGAGAATGGAGAGTCCAAAGTCCCCAATTAGACCTATCGTGCCCCCATGCGCGGCAGTGCTGCCAATGAGTCCGGTATTTTGAGGGCGCGCCCGGGGCGGGGGTTGCGGATTTCGGAGAAAAGGAGTAACTTTGTGGGTTAATTGATGGACTTATGGCAAGCAAAATAGCAGCGCACGGCGTGCGCGTCAACAATCTGAAGAATGTGGACGTGGAGATTCCACGCAATCAGCTGGTGGTGATCACCGGCTTGAGCGGCAGCGGCAAGTCGTCGCTGGCGTTCGACACGCTTTATGCCGAGGGGCAGCGGCGCTATGTGGAGAGTCTCAGCTCGTATGCTCGCCAGTTTTTGGGCAAGATGCATAAGCCCGAGGCCGATCGCATCAGCGGTTTGCCTCCGGCCATAGCCATCGAGCAGAAGGTGAACACGCGCAATCCGCGTTCCACCGTGGGCACCTCCACCGAGATTTACGACTATCTGCGCCTGCTCTATGGCCGCGTGGGTCGCACCTATTCGCCCGTGAGCGGCGAGAGGGTGAAGAAACACACAGTGGAGGATGTGCTTGCCGCGGCTGCTCGCTATCCCGAGGGGACGCGCGTGGCAGTGGTGGCGCCGATTGAGGTGCCGCAGGGGCGCACGGCCCATCAACATCTGCAGGTGTTGCTTCAGGGCGGCTACACTCGCCTCTATGCCGACGGGACATTTCTCGACATTGAGCAACTGCTCACCGGCGGCGACGCGTTGCCTTCGCCGTTGCCCGATTTGCTTATCGACCGTCTGAGCACGGCCGCCTCCGGCGACGAGCTCAACCGCTTGGCCGAGAGCGTGGAGATAGCCTTCTTTGAGGGCCACGAGCGTTGCAGCCTGATTGTGTGGGCTCCGGAGCCGGTGCGCCACGATTTCAGCACCCGTTTTGAGGCCGACGGCATCACCTTTGTGGAGCCCACCGACCGCATGTTTAATTTCAACAATCCCGTGGGCGCATGCCCCACGTGTGAGGGTTTCGGCAAGGTGATGGGCATCGACGAGAGTCTGGTGGTGCCCGACCAGACGCGCTCGGTCTACGAAGATGCCGTGGTGTGTTGGCGCGGCGAGAAGATGAGCGAATGGAAACGCTATTTCATTCGCCAGAATCCCGGTTTCCCGATCCACACGCCTTATTGCGAACTCACGCGCCAACAGCGCGACGTGCTCTGGCACGGCAGCAGCCACGGCCTCGATGAGGCCTCCATCGACAATTTCTTTGAGATGGTGCAGCAAAATCTCTATAAGATTCAATATCGCGTGATGCAGGCTCGCTATCGCGGCAAGACGCTTTGCCCCGACTGTGGCGGCAGTCGTCTGCGCCCCGAGGCGGCCTACGTGCGCGTGGCCGACAAGACCATCATGGAGTTGGTGAAGATGCCTGTCAAGGAGCTGTTGCCATGGTTTGAAAATCTGCAACTCGACGCCACCGACAGCGCCGTTGCCGCCCGTTTGCTCACGGAGATTACCAACCGCCTGCGCTATCTCTCGGAGGTGGGTCTCGACTATCTCACCCTCGACCGACTGAGCTCCACGCTCAGCGGCGGCGAGAGCCAGCGCATCAACTTGGCTACGTCGCTGGGCAGTTCGCTGGTGGGGTCGCTCTATATCCTCGACGAGCCGAGCATAGGCCTGCACAGCCGCGACACTCAGCGCCTCATTGGCGTGTTGAAAAAGCTGCGCGATTTGGGCAACACGGTCGTGGTGGTGGAGCATGATGAGGAGATTATGCGCGCCGCCGACTATATTATAGATGTGGGCCCCGACGCCGGGCGCCTTGGCGGCGAAATCGTCTACCAGGGCCCCGCCTCCGGTTTGGCCGAGGCCCGGGGGAGCTACACCGCCGACTATCTCACGGGGCGCCGCAGCATCCCCGTGCCCGGGTCGCGTCGCCGCTCAGGCAGCTACATTGAGGTGGTTGGTGCGCGTCAAAACAATCTGAAAAACGTCGACGTGCGTTTTCCGCTGGAGGTGATGACCGTGGTGACCGGAGTGAGCGGCAGCGGCAAGTCTACGCTGGTGCGCGACGTGCTCTATCGCGCCATGTTGCGCCACCTTGGCGAGCCCACCGACGCCCCCGGCATCCATGCCGGACTGCGCGGCGACATGCAGCGCATCTCTGCCGTGGAATTTATCGACCAAAACCCCATTGGCAAGTCCACGCGCTCCAATCCCGCCACCTATCTCCACGCCTACGACGAAATACGTCAGCTCTTTGCCGACACCCAGATGGCGCGCCAGCTGGGGATGACTGCCGCCTATTTCAGCTTCAACACCGCCGGCGGCCGCTGCGAGGAGTGTAAGGGCGACGGCACCATCACCATCGAAATGCAGTTTATGGCCGACATCACCATCGAATGTGAGGCCTGCCACGGCGAGCGCTTTAAGCCCGAGGTGCTGGAGGTGCGCTATCGCGACAAAAATATCAACGATGTGCTTAACATGACCATCAATCAGGCCATCGAATTCTTCTCCGAGGAGAGTGGCGCCGCCGAGCAGCGCATAGTGCGCCGCCTGCTGCCGCTGCAACAGGTGGGCCTGGGCTACATCAAGTTGGGCCAATCTTCGTCGACGCTCAGCGGCGGCGAAAATCAGCGCGTCAAGTTGGCATTCTATCTGAGCCAGGAGAAGCCGCAGCCCACGCTCTTCATCTTCGACGAGCCCACCACGGGCCTGCATTTCCACGACATCTCCACGCTGATGCACTCGTTTGACCGCCTGCTGGGGCTGGGCCACACCGTGGTGATCATCGAGCACAATCTCGACGTGGTGAAGTGTGCCGACCACATCATCGACATGGGGCCGGAAGGGGGCGACCAAGGCGGCTACGTGGTGGCCGAAGGCACGCCCGAAGAGGTGGCCGCCTCATCGGCGGGCTACACCTCGGGATATCTTCGCGAGGTGCTCAGCAGATGAGCATCCCCTGGGCAATCTCCTCGGCAGCCTGACGGCCTGCGCTTTGCGCCACAATGGCCAGAGCAAACTCCGCGCTCACGCCGGGGCCTTGCGCCGTGATGAGGGTGGGGGAGGCCACCACGCGCTCGTTGATGGCTATGGCGCCCTCCATCTTCGACTCAAAACCGGGATAGCACGTGGCGTGGCGACCATGGAGCAGACCCAGCTGACCGAGCACCACTGCCGGCGAAGCGCAGATGGCGGCGATTTTCACGCCGGGGGCACTCAGCAGTTCGCGCAACTTGGTTGATTCATAGAGGTTTGTTGCCCCGGGCAGACCGCCGGGGAGGATGAGCCATTGAGCCTGCGAGGCGTCGATGTCGTTGATGTGCATGTCGGCCAGGAAGGGCACGCCGTGGGCGCCGGCCACAGTCAGCGAGCCGTCGGCCGTGACGGCCACAGTGCGTATATTCATTTCGGCGCGTCGGAGCACGTCGACCGGGGTGACGGCTTCGATTTCCTCGAAGCCCGGAGCCAAGAAAAGATAAGAAGTTGACATAAAGTGTATTTATTAGAGTTCTCTGACGGCAAAATTACAAAATTCTCCGCAATTGCGCAACCCCCTCGGCGGAATTGGTCTAATTGGTCTAATTGGTCCACTGCCAACTCTCGACTAAAAGACTTTCAATTTTCCACTTTCAATTTTCAATTTGCGCCTCCCGCGCGGCGTGGCATGAGGGAGAAGCGGTAGGTGAGGGTGAGCATGGCGTAGCGGCGCAGGGAGTTGGTCCACGTTTCGGTGCGGCCCAGGGAGTTGATCGAGGCGCTGATGTTGCTGAGTTGGCCGAGGATGTCGAAGGCGGTGACCGAGGCGAGGAAGCGGCCGGAGAGGAAGGAGCGGGTCAGGTTAGCGTTCCACACCCATGAGGCGTCGTTGAGCGATGCGTCACCGTAGCCGCAGCGTTTGTAGAGTGTCATGTCGGTACCGAGTTGGAGTTTCCAAGGCAGTTGGATTTGCGCGGCAAGTTTTGCGGCGATGTCGGCGGCGTTGATGGTGGTGAAGGAGGCCATGGGCGACGTGGCGTTGCGCCATGTTGCGTTCACGCCGAAGGTGAGCGAATAGCCCGAGCGGATAGTCCAGTTGAGTCGGATATTTTCCGACAGTAGAGTGTTGCGCACGGTGCTGAGCACGTCGTCGCCGCCGTTCTCCTGCATCCAGTCGGGGATGTGCTCGTAGGTGGCCGACGTGGTGGAGGTGAGCCACAGGCGATTGTCGGCATCGAGGCGGGCGTTGATGTCGAAGGCACCGCGCAGGTCGAAGGCGTCGCTGACGTTGACGGGCGTGTAGGTGCACACGCCGGTGGCGGAATCGTAGGCGCGCCGAGTGGAGCGGCGGTTCCAATAGTAGTCGTGGCCCAGCGTGAGCTTCGCGGTCAGTGCGCCGGAATTGAGAGTGTGACTCATCCGGGCCAGTAGCTTGAGCGTTGTGGCGGTTTTCAGGTCGGGGTTGCCAAGGTAGATGGCCAGCGGGTTGGTGTTGTCGGTGGTTGGCAGCAGGGCGGTGAGCGCCGGCAGTGTGCGCGCCAGCGAGGCGTCGAGGACAAACTTGTTGGCGGCCGACTCCGTGTGGTGGGTATATTCGGCGTTGAGGGTCGGCTCAAACTTCCAGCGCAGGCGGCTGACGTCGGCGTCGATGGTGCCGCGCTTGTAGAGCAGATGGGCATTTTCGGCCTCGCCGTGGAGGTAGAGCGTGGCGGCGGCCGCTTCGCTGTAGTAGCTGATGATGGCGTTTAGCGAGCCGGTGTGGGTGGTTTGGTTGGAGTGGTAGGAGTTTGTAGCGTCGCGCGCGGCGTCGGCGAGCGATTCGTAGGGGTTGTCGAGGATGAGCTGATCTTGGGCGCCGCGTTGGTGGGAATATTCATAAATCTCCTCGAGGTTGAGAATCCACGCGCTGGTGTGCGACTCGTTGTCGAAGAGTCGGAGGTTTTGTTTCAGTGTTGGGCTAATCGACCACGATTGTGAGTAGTTTGACGTGTGGAGCAGCGAAGTGATGTCGGCGTTGGCGCTGCTGCCGAAGTAGTTCACTCGGCGCGTGGGGTCTTGCTCGAGGGTGTTGCGACGGAACGACCAATTCAAGATTGCCTGGCCGCGATATTTGGTGAAGCGATTGAGCGTGGCTTTCGCGGGGGCCATGAGCAGTCGGGCGTCGGCGTTGTAGCTGTGGGAGATGCCGTCAACAGCGTATGTGCTGCGATAGATGGCGTCGTGGCGAGTGCCGTAGGCGGCGGAGTTGGCGCTGAAAATGGAGTCGAGCGTTGCGGAGGTCGATTCCTCGGGGTTGATGCTCATTTCGGCGGCGCGAGTGCTCGCACGGTTGTCCAAGCGATTGTAGTCGAAGTGCAGTCGCGGCACCAAGCTCGTGACATATTTGTCGCCCAAAGGCACGCCCATCAGAAATCCGTCGACGCCGGAGCGCACGCTTTGGCGTCGACTCCGGCTCGTGCCGACTTCGCGCGAGAATCTGTTGCCCTCGGGCAGAAATGATGTGGCGGCGGTGTGCGTCTCCAGGTCGTTGTTGATGCGAGTGTAGACGGTGGAGAAGCCCAGACGCATTGAACTTGCCGCGCGACCGTCGTCGCGCAACTTCTTTTTCACAGACCAATTGAGGTAGAGGCCCGACTTGAGCACGCGGCGTCGGCCGTCGTCGTAGCTCTTTTCGTCCCAGTTGGCCGAGCCTTGCGAGCCCACGTAGGATGCGTCGCTGTTGATGTTGTTTGTCTGAAAAAATGCGGCAATTTCCACGTTTCGGGTATATTCCAAGGCGAAGGCGCGGCCCAGATAGCGTCCGGTGGTGCCGTAGCCCACGCCGACGTTGGCCAAAAAACCTTTCTGATATTCCGGCTTCAGCCTCACGTCCATCACCAGCGGCAATTCATTCTTGTTGTTTGCCACAACGTATTGGCCCTCGCTTTCGTCGTGGCGGTAGACTTTAACATTTTTTACGGTGTAGGCCGGCAAATTTTGGAGTGCAACTGTTGGGTCGCCTTTGAAAAATTCTTTGCCGTCGACCAAAAGTGAGCTCACATATTCGCCGTTAACGCGAATTTCGCCTTTGTCGTTTAGCTCCGTGCCGGGCAGTTGGGCCACCAGCGCGTCGAGCAGCGAGCCTTCGGGCAGGTTGAAGGCGTCGGCGTTGTAGACAATGGTGTCGCCGTTCATCACCATCTTCACCTTGGTGGCCGTGACGGTGACTTCGCGCAGGCGGATAAGGGTTTGCGCATCAAGCTCGCAGTTGGTGGGCACCACCCAAAATGTGGCGTCTTTTATCGCCGAGGGGAAGTCGGCGGGATAGTGCATCGTCACGCTGTCGGGCTTATAGCCGGGATAGTCCAAGCGAATGGCAATGTCGAATGTGTCGCGGCTCGGCGCGTAAAATTCGCCGTGGATGGCGTGTTCGGAAAATCCGTCGGGCACGTAGTCGTCGACGGTGAGCATCGGTTTGCCCGTGGAGAGGTTCACAATTTGGAGTTTGCCGCCGTAGACGCGTTTGTCGCTCTCTGCGTCGCGAGTCTCGCCGCGCAGAATAATAGTGCGAGCTGCCGCCGAACCCGACGTCAGAATAGCCACCAATGCAATCAGCCAAATGTGCAAACGCGTCATGATAATGAAGGTTTTATGGGTTAATGATTACGCCACGAAGTTACACAATAATTTCGATTCAGCGATAGCTTTACTGCTGAAAATTTTGCTTTGTTATGAATTTTTAACAGTTAAGCTTCGCCCAAACCCTCCCAGTCAGGGGAGGGTCGGGGAGAGGCCACTTCGGTCGATGACGAGGAGGGAGTCGGTGGGGGTGGCCACGCAGAGGATCAGGCGCGAGGCGCCGGCGCGAGCGGCCATGGTGCGCGAGCGCGACGGGGGAAGGAGCATCGAGGCCGTGGCCAGGGCGTCGGCGAGCATGCAGTTGGGGGCGACGACTGTGGCAGAGAGGATGGTGGTGTCGGCGGTGTGCTCCAGAGTGACGGGCAGGCCGTTGCGCGGGTCGATGGTGTGGGATGTTTTGCCTTGGGCGGTGATGCGATAGTTGCGATAGTTGCCGGATGTGGCTATGCCACAGTTGGTTAACGAAAGGGTGGTGAGTGAGTCGTGGCGCACGCTTCGGTTGTCGTCGACGGGGGCGTCGATCATCACTGTCCAGTTGTCGCCGCGCGGTGAGAGACCGCTCAGGGCCAATTCGCCACCAATCTCCACGAGGTAGTCGGTGCAGCCGTTGCGGCGCAGGGCTTCGCCCACGGCGTCGCAACCGTAGCCTTTGGTGATGGCGCTGAAGTTGAATTCGGTGAGGGGGTGTTTTTTGTGGATAGTTCCGTCGGAATTAATCCTACACTCTGCAATGCCCACTCGTTCGAGCAGGGCGGGGATGGAGTCGTGGCTTTCGTCGGCGAAGCCATATCCCCAGTAGTTGATCAGCGGTGCCACGGTGGGGTCGAAGAGTCCGTCGGAGAGGCGGTTGACCTGCTGTGAGCAGGCAAATATGGTGCGCACTTGTGGGTCGGTGAGGCAGCTTTCGCCGCGGTTGATGCGCGAAATCACTGAGGTGGAGTCGAATGGCGAGAGCGAGAGTTCGACGCTGCGCATGGCGGCTATGATGGTGTCGGAGAGGTCTCGGTCGGCCAGATAGGTGATGGAATAGAGGGTGTGCCACACGGAGCCTTGGGCTTTGTGCCACTCCTTGGGGCTGCTGCATGCGGCCAGTGCGGTGATCACCGCCACGGCCAGTGGGAGTATGAGACGTTTTCGCATAATGAGGGCAAAGCTACGAATTTTTGGCGAATTAGGCAACAGCCCTGCGGCTATAGGCGCGAGAAGATGACGCGATAGATGGGTTGGCTGGCGCAGATGAGGTAGGCTGTGACGTGGGTGTCGGCAGCGGGCAGGGAGCCGCGGCAGCTCACGCGCAGGGCCGAGGCCTCGCGGCTCACGGAGTCGACGGCGAAGCTCAGTTGGCCATATTCGGGGCTGCTCACTTGCAGCGTGTCGCCGGGGACGGCCTCCGGGGGCATGTAGGCCACCACGGTGGTGGCGGAGGTTTGCACCAGAGTGACCTCTTGGCGCACGTCGACGTGGAATTTCACGGCCACGATGATGATTATGGCAAGCACGGGCGGGATAATCAGAAATGTGCCGTAGCGGCTGATGAAGCGTATCATTCTTTGGCTAATTCGAGTTGGTTTTGAATCAGATTGAAGTAGTAGCCGCCGAGGACCACGAGTTGCTCGTGGGTGCCTTGTTCCACCACTTGTCCGTGGCGCAAGACGATGATGTTGTCGGCGTGGCGCACGGTGCTCAGGCGGTGGGCAATCACCAGACGGGTTTTGCCGGTGAAGTCGGTGGATAGGTTTTCGGTGATGCGCGCTTCGTTGTCGGCGTCGAGCGACGAGGTGGCCTCATCGAGCATCAGGTAGAGCGGATTTTTGTAGGCCGCGCGTGCTATCATGATGCGCTGCTGTTCGCCGCCGCTCACTCCCAGGCCTTCTTGGCCCACTTTCATTTCGGGGCCTAAGGGATGGCGTGCCATCAGGTCGTCGAGGCAGGCCGTGGCTATGGCGGCACGCAGGCGGTCGGGGTCTTCGGGTTCGCCCATCACAATGTTTTGGTGGACTGTGTCGGAAAATAGGAAATTTTCTTGCATGACGATGCCGGTGGCGCGGCGCATGGATGCGGCTGAGAAGTTGGCGAGATTTTCGCCGCCGAGGAGTATTTCGCCGGAGTTTGGCGCGTAGAATTTGAGCAGCAATTTCATCAGGGTGGTTTTGCCGCTGCCGCTTTCGCCCACGATGGCCGTCATCTTGCCGGCGGGGATGCGGAAGCTCACGTCGGAGATGACGGGCGCGGCGTCGTCGCCCACGTAGGAGAAGCTCACGTGGCGCAGCTCAATGTCGCGTGGGGCGTCGGAGGGCACGCTCTTTTGCGTGGGGGAGTCTTCGGGGTCGCAGAGGTGCACTTCTTGCGAGCGCTCGAGCGAGATTTTGGCGTCTTGATATTGTTGCAAAAAACCAATCAGTTGGCTCAGCGGACTGTTCACCATACCCACTATGGCGCTGATGCTCATCATCATACCCAGAGTTAGATTGCCGTTGACCACTTCGGCGGCAATCCAGCAGGTGATGATGATGTTGCGCAGTTGGCCGATGACGGTGAAACCGGTGGACTGCACTTGGCCCAGGCGTAGCACTTTTTGCGACATGCGATATTGCTGCTGTTGCAAACTTTCCCACTCGCGGAGTTTGTAGTCGTCGTAGCCGTTGACCTTGATGTCGACGATGCCCGACATCATTTCGTAGAGCTTGGTCTGATTGCGCGCGTTCACCTGAAATTGCTCGTAGTCCAACACCTTGCGGCGTCGGAAAAAATAGGTCATCCACGCGGTGCTCAGCGCTGTGAAGGCCAGATAGACAAACATGATTAGCGGCGAATAATATGCCACAATGGCCAGATAGAACGGCACGGACACGAGCGAAAACAGCGTGTCGATGCTGCTGCCGGTGAGGAAGCTCTGCAGGCGCGAGTGGTCGCCGATGCGCTGGTGGTAGTCGCCCACGCTCTTGGTGTCGAAAAAGCTCATGGGCAGCCGCAGAAGTTTGCGCAGATAGTCGCGCAACACCTCGATGGATATGTGCGTGCTCATGTAGAGCGTCACCCACGACCCAATCAGACCCATCACAAAGGAACCCGCAAAGAGCGCCAGTTGTGCCAGCAGGATGTCGTAGATGAGTCCGAGGTTGCGCGTGGCGATGCCTTGGTCCACCACCGCTTGAGTGAGAAACGGCGTGACCAGGCCGAGCAACATCCCCACGAACATGGCCAACAGCGACTGCAGCAGCTGCCACTTGTAGGGGATGATATACTGTCGGATAAATTCGGAGAAGCCGTGGCGGCGAATATCTGATTTTTTTTCGAAAAAGTCTTCGCGCGGCTCGGCCACGATCACCACGCCGTGTGTGCCGTTGAGCCACGAGCGACTGAAGTCGGCGGTCGACATGGTGTGGCGTCCGAAGGCCGGGTCGGCCACGAGCATTCGCCCGCGCGACTTCACCTTTTCCAACACCACGAAATGCTTCTGTTCCCAATAGAGAATGGCCGGGGTGGGGCAGTCGGCGCGCAGTTGCTCCGTGGTCATCTGGAAGGCCGCGCAGTTGATGCCTATGTGGTCGAAGGCAGAGCGGATGCCGGCAACGCTGACCCCCTCGCGAGTCATCTGCGAGACGGAGCGCAGGTAGCTTAGCGAGAAGTCGCGGCCAAAGTGTGAGGCGATCATCCTCACGCACGCCGGACCGCAGTCCATTTGATCGAATTGACGAGTAAATTTCATTGTCGGTTCACATGGTTCTACTCTCTGTGTAGAATCTGATGCAAATATAATCAATTCGCCTCAAACCACCAAATAAAATTGAAAATCGAAAATTGATAGTGGCAAATGTTAAAGATATTAAGTTAAATAAAGCGAAATCTGCAAAATGGGGGGGTGATTGGTGTGCGGCGATGCATCGGAGATGCAGGTTATTAGTAACCCCGGCTTGCCGCAGGCTAGCCGGGGCCGGGCTGAGCCCTCTCGAGCTGCCTCGGCGAGGCTGTCACCAGTGCCGCTCTGGTGACATGGTCTCCGACCAAGCTGCTGTATATCAATACCGTAGACCCCAACTAGGCCGCTTTGCGTCCAAGTTGGGGTTTTAGGATAACCGGCATCTCCGATGCATCGTCGCGGTTGGCGGCCCGGCGCCTCGGCCGCAATTAGTCTAATTGGTCTAATTGGACTAATTGGTTAGCTTATGCGACTTTTAACTTAAAACTTTTAACTTTTTGGACTATCAATTTTCCACTTTCAATTTTCCACTATTGACTTTCAATTATCAATTTTCAATTTTCAATTGTTTGCGCCGGCGCTATGGGGCATGAGGGAGAAGCGGTAGGTGAGGGTGAGCATGGCGTAGCGGCGCAGGGAGTTGGTCC
>CAZJWM010000006.1:0-33589 GCA_964549975.1 uncultured Bacteroides sp.
TGCCGCGAAGGCATCTGCGGCATGTGCTCGCTCTACATCAATGGTCACCCCCACGGCCCTGCCACCGGTGCCACCACATGTCAGCTCTACATGCGCCGCTTCAAAGATGGCGACGTCATCACCGTTGAACCCTGGCGCTCCGCTGCCTTCCCCGTAATCAAAGACCTCATCGTAGACCGCAACGCCTTCGATAAGATCCAACAGGCCGGTGGCTACGTCAACTTCAACTGCGGCGGTGCACAAGACGCCAACGCAATGCCCATCTCCAAGGAAGCCGCCGACATGGCCATGGATTCCGCCACTTGCATCGGCTGCGGCGCTTGCGTTGCTGCCTGCAAAAACGGCTCTGCCATGCTCTTCGTCAGCGCCAAAGTTAGCCAATTCGCTCTGCTGCCCCAGGGTCAGGTGGAACGCGCTCGCCGCGCTCGCCGCATGGTGGCAAAGATGGACGAACTCGGTTTCGGCAACTGCACCAACACCGGTGCTTGCGCAGCTGAATGCCCCAAAAACATTTCGCTGAGCAACATTGCCCGCCTCAACCGTGAGTTCATCAAGGCCAAGTGCGCTGAGTAATCGCTCAAGCTAACTGCCCACTCGCAAACGCAAATCATCAAACCCTCCGCTCGGAATAGACTCCGCTCGGAGGGTTTGTCTTCTTTCACACCAAAAACATCAATCAACAATGAACAACCCCAATCAAATCAACATCAACCGAATCATCTTCGGCGTCATCGTGGTGATAGTTCTCATCGTGGGCATGGCCTTCGCAATGCCCTGGTATAACGTCTGGGAACAGGAAATGGCCGGTAAGGCCGAATTTGCCAAAGCAGAACAAAACCGCAAAATCAAAATCGAAGAAGCCCGCGCCAACCTCGAGGCCGAGAAGCTCAACGCTCAGGCCGAAGTGGAACGCGCTCGCGGTGCAGCCGAAGCCATCAAAATAGAAAACGGCAGCATCACCCCCACCTACATCCAATATCTGTGGGTGCGCCAGCAGTCGGATCTCAGCAACAAAACGGTGATCTACATCCCCACCGAAACCAACCTTCCGCTGCTCGAATCCACTCGTGCACTAATCAATCAAGACAAATAAAATGCCATTAGGGCGACCCTCACGGGCCGCCCTAACTTAAACAATAGGTATATTTGATTGAGTGCTCTTGTATGAGCACCACAAAGATACACATTTCGAATGAAAAGCCACACATTTTTCAAATAAAATTTTGTTATTCACAGCATTTTGGCTGCGTAAAAGTTAAAATTGTGGAAAAGAAGACTACACAAGTTAAGCATATGCATCACCATGAAAATCACGTTTAATCGGCGATATTGTATAATTGCGGGATTTTGACTACCTTTGTGGTCAGTTAATAATAACAACATTATGACTTACGAGTACGATTATTTGGTGATTGGCTCTGGCATTGCCGGCATGAGCTTCGCTCTGAAAGTAGCCTCTCACGGCCGCGTGGCGTTGGTGTGTAAATCCACCCTCGACGAGGCCAACACCGCTTTGGCTCAAGGAGGCGTTGCTTCCGTGACCAATCTCAAGGTAGATGATTTCGACAAACATATCCACGATACGATGGTGGCCGGCGACTGGCTCAGCGACCCCAAAGCCGTGGAGATTGTGGTGAAAGGCGCTCCCGCTCAGATCAAAGAGCTGCTGAAATGGGGCGTTGACTTCGACCGCAAGGAAGATGGCGAATTCGACCTCCACCGCGAAGGTGGCCACAGCGAATTCCGCATCCTCCACCATGCCGACAACACCGGCTACGAGATTCAGCAAAGTCTTATCAAACAGGTTCGCGAAAACCCCAACATCGACATCTACGAGAACTTTTTTGCCATTGAGATTATCACTCAACATCATCTGGGCAAAATCGTCACTCGTCGCACCCCCGACATCACCTGCTATGGGGCCTACGTGCTCGAATGTGCCACCGGCGCAGTCCACACGTTCCTCTCCAAGGCCACAGTGATGGCCACCGGCGGCGTCGGCGCCGTGTATCAAACCACCACCAACCCCTTGGTGGCCACAGGCGACGGCATTGCCATGGTGTATCGCGCCAAAGGCACCGTGCAAGACATGGAATTCATCCAATTCCACCCCACCGCCCTCTATCACCCCGGCGACCGCCCCTCGTTTCTCATCACCGAGGCCATGCGCGGTTATGGCGCAGTGCTTCGCAATCTGAAGGGCGAAGAATTTATGCAGAAATATGATCCTCGCCTATCGCTGGCTCCGCGCGACATCGTGGCCCGCGCCATCGATTCCGAAATGAAGCTCCACGGTGACGAACACGTATATCTCGACGTCACCCACAAGGACCCCGAGGAGACCAAACACCACTTCCCCAACATCTATCGCCACTGCCTCGAAATTGGCATAGACATCACCAAAGACTACATCCCCGTGGCTCCGGCTGCTCACTATCTGTGCGGCGGCATCAAGGTGGACTACAACGGCGAAAGCTCAATCCACCGCCTCTATGCCGTGGGCGAATGTTCCTGCACCGGACTGCATGGCGGCAACCGCTTGGCCAGCAACTCGCTGATTGAAGCCGTGGTCTATGCCGATGCCGCTGCTCGCCACGCCATCGAACACGTTGGCGGCTACGAATGGCGCACCGACGTGCCGCAATGGGACGACACCGACACTCGCCACCCCGAGGAGATGGTGCTCATCACCCAAAGCATCAAGGAGGTCAACCAAATCATGGGCACATACGTGGGCATCGTGCGCAGCAATCTGCGACTCGACCGCGCATGGAACCGCTTGGACATCCTCTACGAAGAGACCGAAAAACTCTTCAAGACCTCGCACGCCTCGCGCGCCATCTGCGAGCTTCGCAACATCATCAACGTGGGCTACCTGATTATGCGCCAAGCCAAAGAGCGCAAAGAATCACGCGGTCTGCACTACACCATCGACTATCCACCCACTGAACGAACCATTTCATGAATCCACTGATCTCTTTTGCCAAGAAGCATTACATCATATCCAATCTGCTGCTGATGATTGTGGCGGCTATCCTGCTGGGTTGGATAGCCCTTTGGGCCGTCGGCATCTACACCGGCCACGGCAACGTGGTGACCGTGCCCAACGTGAGCGGCCAATCGCTCACGGCTGCGCAATCCACCCTGCGCGGACTGGATTTTGAATATGAGGTGAGCGATTCAATCTACTCCAACGACGTGCCTCGCGGCTACGTGATGGAGCAGATGCCCCCGGCCGGCAACATCGTCAAAAAGGGCCGCACAATCTATCTCACCATCAATGCCTACTCAGCAAAAAAGATTACCATACCCGACCTGACCGGCGCTTCGCGCCGTCAGGCCCTCTCCACGCTCAAGTCGCTGGGCTTCACCAACGTGTCGGTAGAGGAGATTCCCTCAGACTACAAAGACTTGGTGCTCGGTGTGAGAAGCATGGGCGTGATGCTCCGCGGCGGCACGAAGATTGCCACCAATGCGGCCTTGGTGGTTGAAGTTGGCAGCGGCAACACCGGCAGCTACGGCTACACCGCCGAAGAAGACTCCACCCTCACCGAACTCGATGAGGCCGTTTGGGAGAATATGAACGAAACCGACGACGAAACGGAATATGACAACTGATTCCGCCATCGATTCCACCGACGATCTGCTCGACGATGAGTTGGACACCGGCTCCGAGGAGTCGGGCCCCACTCTCTACGAGCATTTTCGTTTTGAGGCCGACAAAGGCCAAGAGCTGCTGCGCGTAGACAAGTTTTTGGTGCTGCGCATGCAGAAAGCCTCGCGCAATCGCATCCAGCAGGCGGCCGACGCCGGTTGCATCCTCGTCAACGGCAAAGCCGTGAAGAGCAACTATCGCGTCAAGCCGCTCGACGTGGTGCAGATTGTGATGGACCGCCCGCGATATGAGTTTGAAATCATCGCCGAGGATATTCCGCTCGACATTGTTTACGAAGACGACACCGTGCTGGTGGTGAACAAGCCGGCCGGACTGGTGGTTCACCCCGGCCACGGCAACTATAGCGGCACACTGGTCAACGCCCTGGCGTGGCACTTCCGCAACACGCCCGACTACGACGTCAACGACCCTCGTCTGGGCCTGGTTCACCGCATCGACAAAGACACATCCGGGCTGCTCGTTGTGGCCAAAACGCCGGATGCAAAAACCGACCTCGGCCGTCAATTCTTCAACAAAACCACCAAGCGCGAGTATGTGGCGGTGGTGTGGGGCATCCCGCAGCCTGCTGCCGGACGCATCGAAGGCAACATTGGGCGAAACCCCAAAGACCGCCTGCAGATGACCGTGCTCCCCGACGACGACCCAACGGGCAAGCATGCCGTGACCCACTACGAAGTCATTGAGCCACTGGGCCACGTGAGCGTGGTGCGCTGCGTTCTGGAAACCGGCCGCACGCATCAAATCCGTGTGCACATGCGTCACATAGGTCATCCGCTGTTGGCCGACGCCCGCTATGGCGGCGACCAAGTGCTCCGCGGCAACCCCTCGGGAGCATATCGTCGGTTTGTGGAAAACTGTTTTGAAATCTGCCCGCGTCAGGCTCTGCACGCCCGCACACTCGGTTTCCGCCATCCCGCCACCGGCGAGGAGATGTTTTTCACCGCACCGATTCCCGCAGACATGACCGCGCTGATTGAGCGTTGGCGCGAGTTTAATCAAAATCGAGCAGACAAGACATGACCCGCCACAGCGTCACAGCTATTGCCGCAAACGCCCTGAGTCTGCTGATGCTCTCCGGCTGCTTCACCGGGGTGGAGAGCACCCCGCGCATCACCCCAACTGCCGAGCAGCGAAAGGCCTTGGCAGCCACCTCCGCCGAAGAGCAATTGATGGCTCAGGTTGCGCCACAACCGCTCGACCAATGGGCCGATGGAAAGCAATTTGCCGTGACCGATGCAAAAATCTATATGGTGTTGTCGCCGGCTGCAGCCGCGCAATCGCTCGTGGCAGGCTCGGTGCTCAACTATCGCAATTGCAGCACATCTGTCAACGCTCTTGGCGACAGCCTGTTGACGCTAAACTTCACAACCGAGGGCGTGGCGCAAACCATGTCGTTCACCACCCCGGCAACGCAGTATCCCAAAATACCGTTCACCGTTGAACAATCCATCATCGACCGCGCCAACGAGGCACTCCGCGGCCGCACAATCTACGTACTCACCTCGGAGCGATTAGGCGGCACCACCGGCAGCAAACTCGGCGACGTGACGGTCACCGACGTGAGCATCGGCAACGAGGATATGCCCATGGTGGTGCGATTTCGCGACAACGCCGCGGGCGACACATCGGCAATTCGCCTGTCGCTGAGCGGTTCGCGCACATTTGCCAACACATTCTCCCTGACAGATCCCCACAAAGCCTTCCCCAACATCACCGACGAGGTGTGGCAAAACATACGCATGGGCCAAGTGGAGACCGGCATGACGCGCGAGGAGTGTCGACTCGCACTGGGATCAACCACCGACGTGGCTCGCATCAACAAAGGCGGAACCATCGAAGAACGCTGGACCTATCCCAACGGCGTGTATCTCGTCTTTCAAGACAACGTGTTGACACGCTTCCGCCGCTGATGTGTAACAAATTTTAGGAAATATATTATTGTTAATTCGGCTAATTGTCGTATTTTTGTAAGTTGAATTACGACGAATCGCAATGAAGAAATTCAAACTACTCATATTCAGCTGCATGATGGGCCTTGGCCTGGCAGCGCAAGACTTTTTCCCCTACCCCACGCCGCCGGAATCGATGCCGGTGGGCCGTGCTCGTGCCAACTATATGGTGGAGCACTTTTGGGACAAGTGTCCGTGGAAAAGTGCATTCTCATCGCATCAGCGCATGCAGAAGGCGTTCTACGACTATGCCGATATGCTCCCCGTGGCTCAACGCGACACGGTGTTTGCTTCCATCGACGGTCTGATTAAAAACATGAAGAAGCAGCCCAAAGACCTGCTCACGCTCACCCGCATGGCCGAAGCAGCATTCTATAGCGACACAGCCGTGGTGCCCAGCCACGAAGTCTACCTGCCATTTGCCAAAGCCGCTGCCGAATGCAAGAAACTCTCCGACGAAGATCGCAACTACTACTCCAAACAGATTGGCATCATCAACGCATCGTCAATCGGTTGCGACATGCCCGCCGTGAAGATTCTGCGCGATGCTGCCGGGCGCACCACCATGCTCAACGACACGTCGGCCGCCACTAACGAATATCTCATCATCTTTGAAGTGCCAGGCTCGACCGACGCACTCTTCAACCGCGTGCGCCTATCAGCAAACGCAGGATTGAACTACGTGGTGGAGACGGGCAATCTGCACGTCATCTACCTCTACCCCGGCACACCCGATGCCGCGTGGTGGGACGACGTGAAAGCCATGCCGCAGACGTGGACCGTTGGCGCACTGCCGCAAGCCGAACAACTCTTCGACTTCCGCCATCAACCCGTCACGGTGTTGGCCGACCGCGAAATGAAAATCATCAACAAGGGCATCTATCTCGACGACCTGATTGATGCCTGCGAATCAATAATGCAACACATGCAGCAATGAAGATAGCCGCACTCATCTCCGGAGGTGTTGACAGCGCCGTGGCCGTTCACCAATTGGTGGAGCAAGGCCACGACGTGCACTTGTTTTACATCCGCATAGGCCTCGACAACGGCGAAGGCGACTGCTCAGCCGAAGAAGACATTGAAATGTGTCAATACATTGCCGCAATGTATCACCTCCCCTTTGAAGTGGTTTCGCTCCACGAGGAATATTGGGAATCGGTGATGCAATACGCGCTGCGCACGGTCAAGGAGGGCTTGACGCCCAACCCCGACATCATGTGCAACCGCATGATCAAGTTCGGATATTTCGACGAGCGTTGGGGCCACAACTTCGACTTCACCGCCACCGGCCACTATGCCAACACCATCACCGGTGAAGATGGGTTGGTCTACCTGGCCACCGCCCCCGACCCCGTGAAGGATCAAACCGACTTTCTGGCGCGAATCACCTACAAGCAGCTGGCCCACGCCATGTTTCCCATCGGCTCGATGCCCAAGAGCCGCGTGCGCGAGTTGGCCAAGGAATTGAACCTGCCCAACGCATTTCGCCGCGACAGCCAAGGCATCTGCTTCCTCGGGAAAATCAACTACAACGACTTCATCCGCCGTCACCTCGGCGAAAAGCCCGGCCCCATCATCGAGCTGGAGACGGGCAAGAAACTCGGCGAACACAAGGGCTACTGGTTTCACACCATCGGCCAGCGCAAAGGTCTGGGCCTGAGCGGCGGCCCATGGTATGTGGTGAAAAAGAACGTTCACGACAATGTGGTCTACGTGGCCCAAGGCTATGACACCGAGCAGCAATATGGCCGCACACTGCATCTCGACGAAATGCATTGGATTACGCGCGACCCTCAAATCACTGAAATCACCTTCAAGAATCGCCATACCCCAGACTTCACCCCGGCAACGCTGGTGAAGCTTTCCGACCGCGAGTATGTGATTCAAAGCAAAGAGAAAATTCAGGGCATCGCCCCCGGCCAGTTTGCCGTGATCTACGACAAAGATTGCCGCATCTGCTACGGCAGCGGCATCATCACCGGACAAAACGTTATGCTATAATGCTTTCCAACAACGAAAACGAACAGAGAGTGAGGCTCCAAGTGATGGGCCTCTCCGTCGGGCAAATTCGCACCGGCGCCTATGCGCTGGTGTTGGCCCAAGTTGACGGCCCGGTGCGCATCCCCGTGGTGATTGGCGTGGCCGAAGCGCAAGCCATCGCCGCCCGAATGGAGCACGTCACTCTGCCTCGTCCAATGACCCACGATCTATTCACCACGATGGCACAAGCCTACGGCATTGCCGTGCAAGAGGTGTTTATCTACAAGTTTGAAGAGGGTGTGTTCTACTCCGAACTCTCGCTCACCGACGGCGAACGCCGCGTGCAACTCGACTCGCGCACCAGCGACGCCATTGCCATTGCAATGCGCACGGGTGCGCCCATTTACACCACCCAAGAGATACTCCATCACTGCGGCTTCGTCATGGAAGAGCAACACTCTCGCGACAAAGATGATGCCGACTCCGACGAAAGTCTTTCCACCGACGAATTGCAGCAAAAACTCGACGCTGCCGTGGCCGACGAAAACTACGAAGAGGCAGCCCGCCTCACCAAAATCATTAAATCTCGAACAGACGAAAACAACCAAAACGATATAGAACAATGAATCACGCTATCAAAGTGCGCTTGAGCGTGCTGAATTTCCTGGAGTTTGCCGTGTGGGGTGCCTACCTCACATGCATGGGCAACTACCTCGGCAAGGCAGGCATGGGCGCGGAAATATCCTGGTTTTACGCCATTCAGGGCATTGTGTCAATCTTCATGCCCACAATCATTGGCATCATTGCCGACAAGTTCATTCAGCCGCAACGCCTCATGGGCATTTGCCACCTGATTGCCGGCGCCGCAATGATTGCCCTCTGCGTTCTCGGACTGCAATCGGCCGAGCCCGACAAGGCCACATTCATAGCCATCTACTCAATTAGCGTGGCATTCTATATGCCCACACTGGCGCTGTCCAACACCGTGGCCTTCACCATACTCAAAGATCACGGACTCGACACGGTGAAAGACTTCCCGCCAATACGTGTGTTGGGCACCATCGGCTTCATCATCACAATGTGGTTTGTCAACTGCGCCACCTTCCACGACGGCGCCTTTGGCTTCACCCTTGCTCATGATGACTACAAATTTCAATACACCTGCATGCAGTTTCTCGTATCGGGCGTGTTGAGCGTCGTCCTCTTCCTCTACAGCTTCACATTGCCTCAATGCAAAATCGTTGAAAAGCCCAAGCAGTCGCTCGCCGAACAGTTTGGTTTGAACGCCTTCAAGCTCTTCAAGCAAAGGAAGATGGCCATGTTCTTCATCTTCTCGATGTTGTTGGGCATGTCGCTGCAAGTCACCAACGGTTTTGCCACACCGTTCCTCACCAGCTTCACCGCCAGCCCGGACCCGGCCGTGTCAGGCAGCTTTGCCGCAACCAACGCCACGATGCTCGTGTCGCTGTCGCAAATCAGCGAGGCTCTGTGCATTCTGCTGATACCCTTCTTCTTGAAACGTTTTGGCATCAAAGCCGTGATGCTCATCGCAATGATTGGGTGGGTGCTCCGCTTCGGCTTCTTCGGTCTGGGTTCGCCCACATTCCCCGGCGTCATCCTCTTCATCCTCTCCTGCATAGTCTACGGCGTGGCTTTCGACTTCTTCAACGTCTCCGGCGGCCTCTATGTCGACCAGGAATGCGACCCGTCGGTACGCGCCTCCGCACAAGGCCTGTTCATGTTGATGACCAACGGCCTTGGCGCAACCATCGGCACCCTCTCCGCAGGCGCCGTGGTCAACCACTTCTGCCAATGGCAGGATGGCGCCCTCGTTGGCGATTGGACCTCCACATGGCTCATCTTCTCCGGCTATGCCGCCGTGGTGGCCGTCCTCTTCCTGATTTTCTTCAAATCGCCTAAGGCCAAAGAGGCATGATTCAGTTTTTCGCCCCCGACATCACCACCACCCACACTCTCCCTGAGAGCGAGTCACACCATTGCGTGAAGGTGCTGCGCTCGCAATTGGGCGACGAGATTGAGGTGATCGACGGCAAAGGCTATCGCCATCGCTGCCGCTTGCTTGAGGCGCATGCCAAACATGCCGTGGTGGAGATTGTGGAGAGCATCGCCGTACCGTTGCCCTGGAGCTATCAGCTCACCATCGGCGTGGCCCCTACGAAACATCTCGACCGCATGGAGTGGCTCACCGAAAAACTGGTGGAAGTGGGCGTAAACCGCATCATTCCGCTGCTGGGCGACCGCTCCGAGCGCCGCGAACTCAAGGTGGAACGCATCTCCAAAATTGCCGTTTCCGCTATGAAGCAATCGCTCAAGGCCGTAATGCCGCAAGTGGATGAACTAACCCCCATCTCGCGCGTAATCGAGCAAACCACGTCGGAGCAACGTTTCATCTGCTATTGCGACCGTAACATCGAGCGCCGCGAACTAGCCAAGGAGATTCACCCGGGAACTGACGTAACAATCCTAATCGGCCCGGAAGGCGACTTCTCGCCTCGCGAAGTGGAATTGGCGTTGGCAAACGGTTTCATCCCCGTGACGTTGGGCGACAACCGACTGCGCACCGAAACCGCCGCCCTCTATGCCGCCGCCACCGTTCACATCGTTAATCAACTCTCAAACAAATGACTCAAATCAACATTTCAGAATATCTCCGTTCCTCGCAAACCAACAACTTCTTTCTGCTGGCCGGGCCCTGCGTGATTGAAGGCGAACAGATGGCTCTTGACATCGCCGCCGAGATTGTGCCGCTCTGCCGTGAGCTGAACATCCCCTACGTGTTCAAGGGGAGCTATCGCAAGGCCAACCGCTCTCGCATCGACTCCTTCACCGGCATCGGCGACCAACGCGCCCTGGAGGTGCTCGCCAAGGTGAGAGACACATTCTCAGTGCCGGTGGTCACAGACATCCATTCAGCCGAAGAGGCTGCAATGGCTGCGCCCTACGTAGATATTCTGCAAATCCCTGCATTCCTCTGCCGTCAAACCGACCTGCTCATAGCTGCTGCCAAAACCGGCAAATTGGTCAACATCAAGAAGGGCCAATTCCTCTCACCGGAGTCTATGCAGTTTGCCGTTCAGAAGATACTCGACGCCGGCGGACAGCAACCGCTCGTCACCGAGCGCGGCACCACCTTCGGCTATCAAGACCTGATTGTGGACTATCGCGGCATCCCCACCATGCAGCAATATGCACCGGTTGTGCTTGACGTGACCCACTCCCTGCAGCAGCCAAATCAGACGAGCGGAGTGACCGGCGGTCGCCCCGAACTGATTGAAACCATAGCCCGCGCCGGCATTGCCGCCGGAGTTGACGGCATTTTCATCGAAACTCATCCCACTCCCGCAAAAGCCAAAAGCGACGGCGCCAATATGTTGGCACTCGACCGTCTGCCCCGGCTGCTGCGCAACCTCACCTCAATACGTCAAACAATCAACAGCTTATGAAACTGAAATATCTCTTGGCGGCTACACTGATCTCGCTTTGTGCCGCGCCGGCCACTCAGGCCCAACAGCTTCAAAAGAATGTGATGAGCGTCTACGACCAGATGCTCCGCGAAAACTATAAGGACTACGAAGTGCTCTTTCGCCGCGCCAACGTCTACTACAACAACGGTGACTATCTGCGCGCACTCGATGACTTGGAGTCGGCCGTTAAATACACCCCCGACAATGCCACCAACGCCGAGTTGCTCTTTGAAATCTACGCACTGCGTGCCGAATGCTACGTTCAGCTCCATCGCTACACTCTGGCCCTGCCCGAAATCAACTCTGCATTGAAATACGATGCGCAAAACTATAACGCCCTGCTGCTGCGCGCCGACATCGAATTTGAGTTGGGCGACTACTCCGCAGCCAAGGCAGACTATTCACGCCTGCAGCGCATCAACTCACGCAGCCAGGAATCGCTGTTCGGCCTGGCCAAAGTGGCCGTGAAGGAGAACAATTTTGGCTTGGCTAACGAATATATCGAAAAGGCTGTGGCTCTGACGCCCAACAAGAGCTCCGTTTTTGTCAAGCGTGCCGAAGTGAAGAAGCTGATGAACGACCACACCGGTGCCGTCGACGATCTGCTCGTGGCCATTGCCACCGATTCAAGCGACTCCGACGCGCTGAACCAACTTGTGGATATGGCCAACACCAACTACAGCGCCGTGATGACCGGCCTTTCAAACGCCATCAAAAAAGCGCCCAACAATCCGCTCTACTACTTCCTGCGCGGATCCATTGCCGCCGGCCATTACCACTATCTCACCGCCATCGACGATTTCAAATATATCATCGACAACAACCTCTACAACTATTCCGGCCTATATGCGTCACTCGCCGAGTGCTACTACGCTCTGGGTGACTACGACACGGCGCTGGAAAACATAGAATCGGCTATTGCCAAGCAAGACTCTCAGCTCGACAACGTAGCCCACTATCAGGTGGTGCGCTCGCGCATCTATCGCGCCATTTCCGACTATGCCAAGGCCCTTTCGTCGGCCGAGCGTGCGCTGGAATATGACAGCCAGAGCAGCGAGGCCACTGTGCAGAAAGCGCTTGTGCTCACCTCGCAAAATCAGGCTAATGAGGCATCGGCTCTGCTGGGCGAAGTGATTATGACCGAGCCCTACGAACCGATGAACTATCTGCTACGTGCATGGGTGCTCAACGACTTTATGCGCGACAGCAAAGCCGCCACCGGTTTCTACAATCGAGTGATCGACCTCGAGCTCGACCACTCCGAGCAGCTGCAATCGATGCTCGGTTTTGCGCAACTTTTCAGCGGACAAACTGCCAAGGCCACAGCATGGATGGAAAATTGCCTCTCAGAGCCAGACTACGACGGCCGCATCAACTACTATGGGGCCTGCTTCTACGCTTGGGCCGGACAATCCGACAAGGCTCTCGCTTGCGCTGAAAAGGCCCTCTCGGCCGGCTATGCCAACTATTATGACTGGACGGCCAACAACAATGGCCGCATCAACGTGGCTCCGCTGCGCGACCTGCCCGCATTCAACGAACTGCTTCAACGCCACTCATCAATCTTCGGAAGATAATCAACAATGAGGCGCATACTGCTCCTGATACTAACCGTTCTAATACCCACACTGCTGCCCGCGCAACGCAAACGCGACTTTCGCGGTGTGTGGATTCAAACCGTGTATCAGGAGCAATATGCCCGCCAAAACACCGCGGAAAACAAGCAATATCTGCGCCGTCTGCTCGACCAATTGAGCGCCGCCGGAGTGAATGTGGTGTTCTTTCAAGTGCGCTCCAAAGCCGACGCTTTCTATAGCTCTCAAATCGAACCATGGTCGCGCCAGCTCACCGGTCGCGAAGGCAAAGCCCCCTCTCCGTCGTGGGATCCGTTGGCCTTTATGATTGACGAATGCCATCAGCGCGGCATGGAATTGCACGCCTGGGTGAACCCCTACCGCGGGCCGCGAGTGTCTGACATCACTGCGGCCAATAGTCCGGTGAAGAAATTTCCCAAGCGATTCATCAAATATAACGGCACCTACTATTTCAACCCCGCCATGCAGGCTAATCGCGACTATATCTGCTCCATCGTGGCCGATATAGTGAAGCGCTACGACATTGACGGCATCCACTTCGACGACTATTTCTACCCCTATCCCGCCAAAGAAAAATTTCCGGATGCGGCCGACTACAAAGCCTCCGGCAGCAAGTTGTCGCTCGGCGATTGGCGCCGCCGAAACGTAGATCTGCTCATCGAGCAAGTCCACAAAACGATTTCAGAGATTAAGCCATGGCTGCGATTCGGCATTAGTCCCTTCGGCATCTGGCGCAACAAGCGCACCGACGCCGGGGGCAGCAACACCACCGGTCTGCAAGGCTACGACGACCTGTATGCCGACACCCCCTCGTGGGCCAAACGCGGATGGATAGACTATCAGATTCCGCAACTCTATTGGGAGATGGACCATAGCCGCGCATCCTATCGTGCGCTCTGCCATTGGTGGGCCGGCCAAGCCCACGGCCGCCACATCTACATTGGCCAAGACATCAAGAAAACCGTTGACACCGGTGAACTCGACTCCAAGATTCAAATGGCCGCCGAAGACGAGGCCATCGAAGGCCACTGCTGGTGGTATGCTACCATCTTCAACACGCTGCCCGCGTCGCTCTACACCACCCGCGCCTTGGTGCCGGAATATCTTTGGCTGCACACCGAACCGGCCGAACGCCCCACGGGCCTGACGTGCAAAGGCCACGTGCTCCGCTGGCACTCCGATGAAAATGCCCGCAAATGGGTGGTCTATCGGTTTGACTCATCAAAACATATCGACACAGAAAAAGCCACGGCAATCGTTGCCGTGACCTACACAAACTCCTTACCCATCACGCATTCCGGCTACTATGTTGTGACAGCTCTCGACCACACCAATGCCGAATCTACGGCATCCGCCCCACTCCACGTAAAACAATGATATCCGTATCAATCGTCACATATCACACCTCCACCGACGAACTCGACCACTGTTTGGCCTCGCTGGACAGTCCGCTCGTGTCGCGCATCGACATCATCGACAACGGCTCGGAAGAGCGTCTGCGTCAATATTTTGCCGACAAGCCCAAGGTGACCTATCGCCAAGCCCCGAATCCCGGTTTCGGCGCGGCACACAATCTTTCGCTGATGCACACCGCGGAGCCATATCATCTGGTGCTGAATTCCGACGTTCACTTCGCCCCGGAGGTGCTCGAAACGTTGGTCACGGTGATGGAGCGCAACAAACAGGTGGCGCAAATTCAGCCGCGTGTGCTCAATTCCGATGGCACGATGCAATACGGTTCGCGCCGACTCCCCACGCCGCTGATACTCATTGGCCGCCGATTTCTCCCGGCCTCGGTGATGCGCAAAATCAATCACCGCTACCTGTTGCAAGACCTGGATTTGAATCAACCGCTAAACGTGCCCTACCAATGCGGGTGCTTTATGCTGATACGCACCTCGTGCACCCACCAAATCGGCGGTTTCGACGAGCGCTATTTCATGTATCCCGAAGACATTGACCTCTCGCGCCGTCTGCGCAGCTGTTGGCCCGTGATCTACTATCCCGCCGTGAACATCACTCACGCCCATGGCAAAGCCTCCTATACCGACACACGTATGCTCCGCATCCATGCACAAAACATGCTGCGCTATTTCCGCAAGTGGGGATTCGTTTTCGATGGGGAACGTCGCCGTCTCAACCGCGAGATTAAGCCCTATCAGGTGGAGGATTAATACCAGTCAACACCGTTGCTCACCGACGAGCGTTTGTCATACTTCAGGTCGCTCAGCAGCGACGACTTGATGGCAATGTGGAAGTTGTAGCTCTTATACGGCCCAAACGGCACGAAGCTCGCCGTCATGGTGAAGCAGTGGAGGTCGCGACTGATGTTGCAGTTCATATAAGAGATTTTGTGTTGGTCGAAGTTGTAGCTCGTTGAGAAACTCATGTTCCACTCCTTGGTGGGCTGGAAGTTTCCTGAGAAGCTAAGATTTTGCGTCACCTTGCCATTATACTCCAGTTTATCAGTGTTGAACGTGCCGTAGGAATAGTTCACCGAATAGTTCACCGAGAGGCTCCACGGGAACGACCAGTGCATATATCCGTCGGCGTCAAATTCGCCGTCACCTTCCGAGTCGGCCTTCTTTCGCTTGGTTGGTTTGCCATCGGCATCCTTGTCATCTTTTTTGTTTTTGCCAAAGAGTTTGGTGAAGGTGGAGTTGTTGAAGGTGTAGCTAAACGAGGTGCCGGTGCTGCTCAGTCGGCCAAGGCCTTTGCCGGCCTGCAGGCGAGTAACGTTGCAGCGATAGGGGTTGCCATATTGGTTGAGTTTGTAGGTGTAGACATCCCACGTGGCCGAGAGGTTCAGGTTGAAGTTTTTGGCCAGACGCAGCAAAATCGAAGAGTTGATGTTGCTCCAATTCAGCGAGTCGGCCGCGAAGTTGTAGCTCTGGCTCAGAGTCAGGTTTTCGATTAGCGACACTTTCTTATCCGGCACGGAGTCGTTGTCGCTGCGCAGCTTCATCTCCAGGTTGTTCGCCAGCGACACGCTCACCACTCCCGACCGGCCCTGCGAAGGCACGCCGTAGAGCGTGTTGGGAAACATGGAATACTTCTTGCGTTGAATCTGGCCCTGCGCATCGGTGTAGTTATACGTGCCGTAGTAGCCGAAGAACGACGAAGAGAAGTCGGGCGCACCGCTGAAGGAGACGGTGGGCGTGAACACGTGGCGAATCATTCTCACCTTATTACCCAAGAATGGCAGCGGCTGGAAGAAGCCGTAAACTTTTGTTGAGAACGACAACGACGCCGAGAAGTCCCACACGTTGTAGAAGCCGTATGTGGTGTCGGCCACTTCGGCCGACTGATTGGGGTCCCACTGGCGGCGCACCTTGTTGGTGTACATGCGGTCGGTGATCGAGAGCGACGGCGTGACGTTGAAATATTTCATCACCTGGAACGTGGCCGAAATCGGCACACTGTGTTTCATGCCGTTGCGCCAATCCTTGATTAGCGACTTCTTGAAAAATTCGTTTTGATTGGCGGTCAGTGAGTTTTGGAACTGACCGGAATATGACAGTTTGATCTTCTCATACCAACGCTCGGCGCCAACGGCATGTTTGCGTTTGAACGGGGCAATCTGGCTCATCGACGCCGTGATGTTTGGGAACGACACGGTGAGCGTTCCGTCAGACGAACGTTGCGAGATGTTGGCCGTGGTGCTCAACGTCCATTTTGAGTTGGGTATGCGATAGGTCATGTTCACCGTCGAACTCTTGGTGTTCTCGGTGAGGGCCGACGTGTAGTAGGAGTTGACATCGTTGCGCGAATAGCCGCTGGTGGCAAAGTTCACCGATGCAGAGAATGTCATGTTAGGGTTGGCCTTGGAGTCTTGCGTGTGAGTCCAAATCACCTGGAAGTTGGTGGCGGTGGCATAATCGGCATCGCCCTTTTCGCCGCTGATTGTTTTCAGATAGCTCACAGAGACATTGCCGCTAAATTTGTAGCGTTTCACGTAACTCGATTTACCGGTCAGGCCCCACGAGCCTTTGGTGTAGATTTGCCCGGTGAGGGCCAAGTCCACGTTGTCGTTGATGGCGAAGTAGTAGCCGCCGTTGTCGAGATAGAAACCGCGTTTATAGTCGTCGCCGAAGGTGGGGAAAATCACACCCGACGAATATTTCTTGGTGAAGGGGAAATAGCCGAACGGCACGGCGATGGGCAACGGCAATCCGGCCAACACCATGTATGCCGGGCCCGTGACGATGTTG
Source organism: uncultured Bacteroides sp. (assembly GCA_964549975.1). GTDB lineage: Bacteria > Bacteroidota > Bacteroidia > Bacteroidales > Muribaculaceae > UBA3263. The sequence continues at coordinate 16,897 of CAZJWM010000006.1, forward strand.
CTGTTTGGCTTGATTTTGCCTTTGGTTATCTGGAAGTGGAAGTGAGGCGAATCATGCTGGTCGCAAGTGGTGTACATACCATTTTGGATGTAGAATTCGCCATTTTCCATCTTCTTTGACTGGCCACCGGTGAGGTAGCCCTCGCCCTGCTGGGTCACCACGTTGGTGATGTAGCCGCGCTCGGAGTGGAAGTTATAGCTCATCGTCTCACTGTTGTAGGCGTCGCCACCGGAGGAGAACTTTGGAGTGCCTTTCAGTTGACCGATGGAGTCAGGCATACCGTGAGCATAGACATTGCTGCGCTTGAGGTCCATCTCAATGGCTTGAGCCTGCAGGTCAACGTCGCCGTAGGTCACCTGAGCCGAGCCATACATAAACGTGGAATCGCGGCCCACCATCAGCATAGAGTCTTTCGATGTAAAAACCACGGGATGGTCGAGATCCACCTTCTGGCGGCGCACACGGCCCTTGCTTGCAGGAGCGGCGGGCGTGGTGGCCGCGGCTTCGTGTGAGGCAATGCGGAGCGTGTCAGTCGGCTGGAGGCTATCCACCACCACGGAGTTGGGCTCCGCATCAATTGGCATTGACACAGAGTCTTGCGCCATAGCCGCCGGCCTATTCAGGCAACACAGCGACAAGGCAATCGGCAACAGCGGGTAGATAGAACGTGTTAATTTCACTTAGCCGAGAATTGCTTACAGCATGCAAAGATACGAACAATCTGCCAAATATTTGACAAATTCCTTTTTTTTAGTTAACTTTGCGATTAGAAAATTTTGCCACAACGACATTCACACCATTATGGAACAATCATTTGACTCAATACCCAACCAACCTCAATCCTCAAAGAAGCGCATCAACCCCGCCATCATTGCCGGTGCGGCAGTGGCGCTGCTCGTCATCGGAGGCCTGATTTGGGCCATGCTCGACAGCCGCAAGCAGTTGGCCCAAGCCCAACAAACCGCCGCCGAACAGGAGTTGACCATTGAACAACTGCAACTTTCAAACGAATACGACGAACTCTCGGCCTCGTTCCAGCAACACGAAGGGCAGATGGTGCTCTTCAACAACGACTCCATTCGCGCCGAATATGAGGCCGCAAAAAACAAGGTGGAAGAGCTCCGCGAAGAGTTGAAACATCGCGACCAGCTTTCACAAAAGCGCATCAAAGAACTCCAGAACGAAATCAACACTCTGCGCAACATCATGCGCCACTATGTGGAGCAAATCAACGAACTCCAGCAGCAAAATCAGGAGCTCCGCGAAACCAACGAAACCCTCACCTCGCAAAACAAGGAGCTCTCCTCTCAGGTGGAGGCCACCACTACCGCCAACCGTCAGCTCTCGCAACGCATGGAGCTGGCCGAGAAACTGAACGTCACCGGTGTGTCGCTCCGCGCCCTGAAGTCAAACGGCAAGCAGGAGAAAAACGTCACCAAAGCCAAGCAACTGGCCGTGTCGTTCACCATCCCGCAAAACAACTCCACGCCCGTAGGACGCAAAACCATCTACCTGCGCATCACCTCGCCCGAAGGCAACCTACTCCAAGGCAACGGCATCTCCTTCAAGTTTGAGGGCGCCACTCTGCAAGCCACCGCGCAACTCAACATCGACTACGAAGGCAACGAACTCGCCGGTCTGACCATCTACTGGGACAACAACGCCACGCTCAATCCCGGCAACTACAAAGTGGAACTCTTTGCCGACAACTATCGCTTGGCTTCGCGCGACTTCACGCTCACCAAGTAAAAGCCACTATTCTTCCCCCATGGATGCACTCACTCAGTTTTGGCACACCGTCAGCTGTGTGGAAATCTCCACTCAGCAGGCCCTCTTTAAGCTCTTTGTGAGCATGATTTTAGGGTCGATGGTGGGCTATGAGCGCAAGCGCAAGGGCCAACCCGCCGGGCTACGCACATTTGCACTGATCTCCATGGGCGCCACAATGGCAATGTTGGTGAGCATCTACGTTTGCCAAGCCTACGTGGGCTTGAAAAACGGTGACCCCGGCCGCATTGCCGCACAGGTGATCACCGGCGTGGGTTTCCTCGGTGCCGGCGCCATCATTCAGATGAAAGGCTCGGTGCGCGGATTGACCACGGCCGCCGGCATATGGATGGTTTCAACCATCGGTCTGGCCATAGGCGTCGGCCTATATCTGCTCTCAGTTGTGGCTACTCTGCTGGTGCTCATCGTGTTAGTGATACTCGAAGAGATCGAGCATCGCCACGAAATGGGCACCGAGTCGCGAATCGTGCGCATCAACCTCGACACCATAGTCAGCGACGTTGAGCCATACCGCCAACTTTTCCTAAAGCACAAAGTCAACGTGGTTCACATCTATTTTGACTTCAACTATCGCGACAACACCTCGCTTCTGCGCGTGATTGTGTTGACCAAGGAGAACGTCAACTTTGTGCCGCTTTTCGCCGACTTGGTGAAGCTTAACCCCACAACCTCAATATCATTCACAAACCAACTATCCTGATGATAGAATCTCTGATTTGCGACTTGGCCTACATCCTGCTGATGGCGGCCGTGGTCTCCGTCATATTCAAACGCATAAAACAGCCCGTGGTGCTCGGCTACATCGTAGCCGGGTTTCTGGCGAGCCCCAACTTTGCATACCTCCCCTCACCTGCCCACGCCGATAACATAGACTTCTGGGCGGAGCTGGGCATCGTGATTCTGCTCTTTTCGCTCGGCCTGGAGTTCAGTTTCAAAAAGCTGATCAATGCCGGTGGAGCCGCCATTATCACGGCACTTATCATCATCATCGGAATGATGGCCACAGGCTTCTGCATTGGCCATGCATTGGGATTTTCAACCATCAACTGCATATTCCTCGGCGGCATGGTGTCGATGTCGTCAACCACCATCATCCTCAAAGCGCTCTCCGACCTTGGAATGCGCCACCGCAAATTCACTCCGCAAGTGTTTGCCGTGCTGATTGTTGAAGATCTGTTTGCCGTGTTGATGATGGTGATTCTATCATCAATTGCGCTTAACAATTCCGTGGAGGGCTCCGAGCTGCTCTTTTCAGCGGCAAAATTGGTGTTCTTCCTCGTTGCGTGGTTCTTGGTGGGCACATATATTCTGCCAACGCTGCTTAACCTCGCGCGCCGCTACCTCTCAGACGAGACACTGCTCATCGTGGCCATGGGCCTCTGCCTGGGCATGGCCTGGCTATCGGTGGAGTGCGGTTTCTCGCTCGCTCTCGGCGCCTTTGTGATGGGCTCTATTCTGGCCGGAACGAGTTTGGCCGAACGGATTGAACACGTGGTGGAACCGGTGAAAAACCTCTTCGGCGCCGTGTTTTTCATCTCCGTGGGCATGATGGTCAATCCCGGCATCATTGCCGAGTATTGGTCACCGATTCTGATACTCTCAGCGGCCGTGATTGTTGGCATGATCATCTTCGGCACCGTGGGCATGGTTGTCACCGGCCAGCCGCTCAAACTCGCACTGCAAAGCGGTTTCACTCTGACGCAAATCGGCGAATTTTCGTTCATCATCGCCTCGCTGGGCATGTCGCTCGGTGTGCTCGACCCATGCATCTATCCCATCGTAGTGGCCGTGTCGGTGATTACCACCTTCACCACCCCCTATTTCATCCGCATGGCCGACCCCGCCTACAATCTGCTGGAACGGATATTGCCAAAGCGGCTGCTTGACTACCTCGAAAAATATGCCACCGGCACCGCCACCGCCAAGGATGAAACCACGCAACTTTGGAAAGCCCTCGCCGGCCGCTACGCCTGGCGCGTGTTGCTCTATTCGGTGGTGCTGATAGCCATCTCCATCCTCTATCGGCAATACGTGATGCCGCAGGTGCGCGGTCTCATCGAAGGGCGCTGGGGCGAATTCCTTGCTTGCACATTGTGGGGGCTGCTCCTCTCGCCGTTCCTCATCGGTCTGACCTATCCCGCATCGAAGGCCAGCGAACGAAAACTGCTGCGCGAAGCCAACGCGCGCAACAATGTGCCGTTGGTGATTATGAGTCTTTTCCGACTGCTCATAGCCATGGGATTTGTGATGTATGTCATTGCCAACAGCTATGGCGTGGCCATGGGTGCCACCGTCGGTGCCGCAATCTTCATCTTGATAATCACGCTGATGTCAAAGCGGCTCAACAAGCGACTAGTGCAGATTGAATCGCGCTTCCTCGACAATCTCAACGAGCGCGAACTCCGCCGCACCGGCGCCAACAACAACCTCGTCTCCAACATTCACTTGGCCTACGTCACCGTGGGCCATGACTGCTCATTCGTGGGCGAACGACTCGCCTCGAGCAATCTGCGCCAGAAATATGGCGTGAACGTTGCGAGCGTGCAGCGCGGCGGCGTGGTGATTCCCGTGCCGGGCGGCAACGTGCGCATCTATCCCGGCGACGTGGTTGGCTTGGTAGGCACGGAAGAGCAACTGCAAAACATCACCGCGGAAATGGAGCGCGAACCCGCCCCCACCGTCACCGCCTCCAACGAAGACGTCAAGTTCACGCATATTCGCCTCACTGAGACCTCACTACTCGTGGGCAAAACCATCTCCGAGGCCAACGTTCGCGCCAACCACCACGCCCTAATCGTGGCCATCAAGCGCGACGAAGACTTCATTCCCGTCAACGGCAACATCCCGCTGAAGGCCGGTGACAACATCTGGCTGGTGGCTCAACCCTCTGTGGCATCATCACTTTGCTAAGCCTGCGCCACGGCGGCTATTGATAAAACCAATAGCCACTATTGAAACAAAAACGCACCAAACAGATTGCATATCCCAAATACTCGCTACCTTTGCACCGTAATTCAAGATTTTTCACAATATAAAAACTTATTCACACTTATGGTTACTCCGGTAGTTATTTGGTTGAGCGTAGTCGGCGCCGTCACTGTAGTGGCTCTGGTTCGCGCAATCTGCATGGTCAACAAACATCGTCAGTTGAAAACGATTGAGCACAGCAACAATGACTAACGTTGCCACTGCTCAGTCGCCCTCCGTGGAGCAAATCGGCAAATTTCTTGCCGGCTATGGCAGCTACCTGTTCGGCTGCGGCGCCACGTGTATTCGTCTTATCAAGAATATGAAACGCATCGCCGAGGCGTGGGGTGTGCAACTCGACACCATCATCATCCCCACGAGCATCACGGTCAACGTGAAAAGCCTCGACGGTTCTCAAAGCTATATGTCGGTATCGAAGGTGCAACATTGCGGACTTAGTTTTGCGATGAACACCTCGCTGAGCCGTCTGAGCTGGCGCATTGCCGACGAAAAGCTCTCCCTCGAGCAAGCCACAGCGATTTTCAACGACGTGGTGACTCGCCCTCACATCAATCGCTGGGCGGTGTTGCTGCTCGCGTCGCTGGCCAACGCTTCATTCTGCCGACTGTTTGGCGGCGACATCACGGCAATGCTCGTGATATTCACCAGCACACTGCTCGGCTTCTTCGTGCGCCAAGAGCTGATGCACCTCAAGGTTGACTTTCGCTTTGTGGTCTTAATCTGTGCAATGATTTCATCCATTGTGGCCGCCGGTGCCACGCTGTTCAAGTGGGGCACAACCCCTGAAATCGCCATGGCCACAAGCGTGCTCTATCTCGTGCCCGGCATCCCCTATATCAATTCGGTCAGCGACATGCTCGACGGTCACTATCTCTGCGCCTTCGGCCGACTGATGAACGCAGTGATTCTCACATGCTGTCTATCCGCCGGACTTTGTGGCGGACTCCTTTTGATGGGCCTCAAATTATTTTAATATGGATATCTCGATTCTACTCCAAGACGCATTTTTTGCCGCAATTGCCGCAATCGGTTTTGCCTCAATCAGCAATCCTCCCCGTCGCGCATTTCTATATTGTGCCATAATCGCTGCCGTGGGCCACTCCGCTCGCTATCTGATGTTGAACAACGAGGCTATGCCCTTCCATATCATCATTGCCAGCACAATAGCCGGATTCATCGTCGGCACAATGGCCGTGCTGCTCGCGCCGCTGTCGAAATGTCCGGCTGAAACATGCCTCTTCCCGGCCTTGCTGCCGATGATTCCCGGCGTGTACGCCTACAAGTGTGTGGGCGCACTGATGCTCTTCCTCTATCGCGGAAGCGACCCGGCGATGTTCGACCACTATTATTATCTCTTCGCCTTCAATGGTCTCACCTGCCTATTCATCGTGCTGGGAATGGTGATTGGTGCCAACATCCCCATCTTCCTTTTCAAACGAATCTCCTTCCAAGCCACTCGTTGAGCGGCTTAAATATTCGCTGCCAAGCGCCGTAGCCTCTCGTTCAAACGCCTTTGCGGCGTGACGACGAGCATCGCTAAACACGGAATAAACGCTTGGCAGCGCTATTTTCCATATGTAGCGCCATAGGCCCAATCGACGTTGCTGGATATAGTGGCCATATTCATGGGCAAAGTCTCGGAGATTGAAGCCCGACGCGGCCCACGCCGCCGAAATGTGGATGCAGCCGCAAAGCTGATAGGCCGCGTTGCGCACCACTCCGCGCGTTGAAAAACTCACGCCCCGGAAGAAACTCTCGCTGCCGTCATCGCCAACGAAGCGAACCCCATCAGCTGCGTTGATGAGGCGTCCTCCGGATATTTTGAGCGGCGTTCTTTCCATTCTCCTTGCGATAGTTTTTGCAAAGATACGCAAAAAGTCCTAACTTTGCGCCATGGAATTTAGACAGCTTAACTATTTCGTGAAAGTGGCGGAGACTCTCAACTTCTCCGAGGCGGCTCGCGCTCTGTGCGTGAGCCAGGGCACACTCTCGCAACAAATCAAGCAATTGGAGAACGAATTGGGCGTGAGCCTGCTGCAACGAAATTCCCACTCCGTGGCCCTCACCGAGGCCGGACAAGCACTGCTTCCCTGCGCAATTTCCACTCTACACAATGCTCGCGAATGCACCGAACGCATCAACGACCTACGGAAACTGCTCAGCGGCACTCTGAACATCGGCACGACCTACACCTTCGGCCCTATCCTCACAGAAACACTGGTAACCTTCACGCGACTGCATCCCAACGTGAAACTCAACATAGTCTATAAGCCTATGACCGAACTGATGGCCATGTTGCAAAGCCGTCAGGTGGACTTCGCACTCGCTTTCAAGCCCACAAAGGCCTACGAACATATTGAATCGCAGCCGCTGTTCGACAACCATCTGGCCATGGTGGTGAACTCGCGTCACCCTCTGGCAGAGCGCAAAATCATCGAGCCACAAGAACTGCGCAACGTGAAGATGGCACTGCCTGCCACCGGTCTGCAAGCGCGACTGTCACTCGACTATATGCTCTCAAAAGTGGGGATGAGCACCGACGAATTTCAGGTAAACATTGAGCTTAATGAGGTGAATATTCTTCTGAAAATCATCAAGGAGAGCAAATTGGCCACGGTGCTGGCCGAAGCAACCATCCACAACGAACAAGACCTGCGCGCCATCCGTTTGGACTTCCCGCAAAACGAAATGGCCGGCTGCGTTCACACCCTGAAAGACACCTACCGCAAGCAGTCGATGCTCGAATTCATCAAGATGCTGCGCGACTCAAATGCCATCCGCTTGCGCATGCACAAGTGGATTTAGATAAATCGAAAACGAAGACGACGGGGGCAAAAGCGACAACACGCCGGCCGGGGCCGCCTGCTGAGGCGACATAGTCATCACGCCGCTGAGTCCTTTCCGAGCGAGGTGGCGAGCCACGTGGCCCATGGTCATTCGCAGATTCACCTCCACAGTGGGACAAATCCGGCAATCCTCGCCATAAAGCATCATATCCACGCCAAGTGGGCCGCGATAGTCTGCTCCGAGCAATTGAGTCAGCGCACGGCCAACGGCAGCTGCCGTCTCCTGCAGATATGGCACATTTAGTTGTCGGTGCAACTCCTCTTCCGAGGCCACGAGATTGCCGCCATAGGCGCAGGCTGTGGTGTTGAAGAATAGCGACAGCCCGCGATACTCAACGCCGCTATCCGTGGCCTCATAAAGCATGGCAAAATCGCGCACTCGCGGCAGACGCGGCTCCAACATCACCGAACCTTGTCGGGAAATAATTCCTGCGGCCTGTTTCTCCACCTGCACTCGCGGCAACAGCGCGCAATCAATCACACCGCGACCGCTTCCGCTCCACGGGGCTTTCAAGAAGAAATCCGTGCCCGATGGCAACTGCTCCGGTGCAGTGATTTCGCGCGGCGAGGGTGGCAGTTCATAGGGCAAACTATCCTTAAGCATGGCTTGCAGCTGCATGGCCGTGCGGCGATGCGACAGCTGCCGCAAACGCTCCACATCGGGCGGGAATGGCCCGTCTATACCGATTTTGCGGAATTGACGCACGGCATTAGCGCTCCAGCCCCACGGAGCGGGGGCGCCCGTATTGCCAAGGGAAACGTCTAACGAGAAACGTTGACACATCTCGGCCCACCAGCGAGGGGCCACCTCCGGAGCATACACACAGTCGCCCGCAGAGGCATACCATAAAGGCAACGCCGCCGCTGCGCGATGAAACTCACGCACCGGCGCCGGTGGGGTAAAGTTGGGCGCGGCATGTGCCAGCGCCAAATCGTTTTCGGGGTTAAAGAGATGAAGCTTCAACTGGGCGAGCTGTTAGTTCAAAAGGCATGGCTCCGGTGATTTCCACGTCGACGAAATCGCCGCGATGGAGTTTGACGGTCTTGTCTACCAGCACCTCAGGGTCTACTTCAGGGGAATCCCACTGCGTGCGACCCACGTAGTAGTCCGATTCTTCGCGGTCAATAATTACGCGCTGACGAGTGCCAACCTTCTTCTCTTGAATTTCCAGCGAAATCTCCTCTTGCAGGGACATCAGCGCGTCAAGACGCTTCTGCTTCACCTCGTCGGAAATGACGTCGGGCAAGTTCTTGGCTGCGTAGGTATCCTCCTCCTCGCAGTAGGCAAAGGCACCCATGCGCTCAAAGCGAGTGGTGCGCACAAACTCCATCAGTTCGTCAAACTCGCGGTCGCCCTCGCCGGGGAAACCTACCATCAGAGTGGTGCGTAGATGCAGGTCGGGCACTGCCTCACGCATACGGGCAATCAAATCGCGCGTCTGCGCTCCGGTGAAGTGTCGGCGCATGTTGGTCAACACCGGGTCAGAGATATGTTGCAGGGCAATGTCGAGATAGGAGCAAACGTTGGGACGTTCGGCCATGACGTGCATCACGTCGAAGGGGAAATCGGTGGGATAGGCATAGTGCAGGCGCAGCCATTCCACTCCGGGGATGTCGGCCAGACGCTCCACTAACTGCGGCAACAGATGTTTGCCGCCGGGCAGATCCAGGCCATAGCCTGAAAGGTCTTGGGCAATGACGTTAAACTCTTTTACGCCGCGGCTGACGAGTCGGCGCACCTCTGCCTCGAGTTCTTCGGGGGTGCGCGAGTGCATTCGGCCGGTGATCAGCGGAATGGCGCAGAAGGCGCAGAAGCGGTTACACCCCTCGCTCACCTTGAGGTAGGCATGGTGGGCGGGTGTGGTGATGATGCGCTCGTAGGGTGCTGTGCCGGGACTTTGGCGTGTGAGAGTGCTGACAATGTCGGGCCAATTGAATTTTCCGAACCAGCCATCCACTTCGGGTAGTTCGCCGGGCAATTCCTTGGAGTAGCGCTCACTGAGGCAACCCATCACCATGATATTCTTCACTCGGCCCGAGGCCTTGGCCTCGGCAGCTTCAAGAATGGTGTTGATGCTCTCTTGCTTGGCGTCGCCGATGAAGCCGCAGGTGTTGATAATCACCGTGTCGGCCGCAAGCGTGGGATTCTCCGTCACGGTAGCTTCCACGCCGGCATTGCCGAGCATGGCCAGCAGACGCTCGGTGTCAATCAGGTTTTTGCTGCAACCAAGCGACACCACGTTGACTTTGCGTTTTTTTGCCATAACTGCGCGCCTACTTATTCAGCCTTGAAAAGGGAGTCGACAAACTCCTCTTTGTGGAAAACTTGCAGGTCGGTGATGCCCTCACCCAGACCGATATATTTCACGGGGATGCGGAATTGGTCGCTGATGCCGATGACCACGCCGCCTTTTGCGGTGCCGTCGAGTTTGGTCACGGCCAATGAGGTGACGTCGGTGGCGGCAACAAACTGGCGAGCCTGCTCAAATGCATTTTGGCCAGTAGAGCCGTCGAGCACGAGCATCACATCGTGGGGAGCATCGGGCACCACCTTCTGCATCACGCGGCGAATCTTGGTGAGTTCATCCATAAGCGCCTTCTTGTTGTGCAGACGTCCGGCGGTGTCAACAATCACCACGTCGGCCTGTTGTGCCACAGCGCTCTGCAGGGTATCAAACGCCACAGAGGCCGGGTCGGAGCCAAGTTGCTGCTTGACCACGGGCACCGAAGCGCGTTCGCCCCAGATGTCGAGTTGCTCCACGGCGGCAGCACGGAAGGTGTCGGCGGCGCCGAGCACCACCTTGTTGCCGGCCTGCTTAAACTGATAGGCCAGTTTGCCGATGGTGGTGGTTTTGCCCACGCCGTTGACGCCCACGACCATAATCACGTATGGCCGTGGAGCGTTGGCGGGCAAGTGGAAATCTTCAGTGGGTGCGGCTTCGGCATTCGCCTCGTTTTCGGCCAAGAGATTGGCAATTTCGCGGCGCAGCATGGCATTGAGTTCGTCAGTGCCAACATATTTGTCGTAAGCCACTCGCTCGCGCAGACGTTCAATGATTTTGAGCGTTGTATCTACGCCCACATCCGAGGTGATAAACACCTCTTCGAGTTCATCCAGAAAGTCATCGTCGATGGTGGAGCGACCGGCCACAGCGCGTTTGATTTTGTCCCAAACGCCCTGCTTGGTGCGTTCCAAGCCTTTATCAAGAGTTTCTTTCTTCTCGCGAGAGAAAAGTTTGCTGAAGATTCCCATAGAGATAGTTTTACAGAGTGAAAGTTAAGCCGATTGAAGGAATCAGCGCGTGAACGCGATAGTCGGCTGTGAATGTTTTTTGTTCAGCGGTGCCGGTCAGCGGATTCACTGCGGTGTAGGAGCAAGAAGCGCCATCCTTGCCCAAGCCGGCCACATACATAAACGCAGCGTTGATGCTCAGGTTTTTGATGGGGCGGAACGAGAGGCCCACGCCGGGCTCAAGTTTGGTCATGCCGGGGGTTTCGGGGTTGTAGTATTCCGAGTTAACGGGGCTGGTGTCGATCATCATGCCGGCACGCAGGTCAAGGCGAGAGGTGGTGTGCCACTCGGCGCCCAGGTGGATGGTCCAAGAGTTGCTATAGTTCTTGGTGATCTGCTGATTGAAACGCTGTTGTAGCACTTCGGGCAGGTCAAACTCAATGTTGAGCTCCTTATACTGGCTCCAGAACGAGAGCTGACCGTCGGCGGCAAATGTCCACTTTTCGTTGGGCTTGTAGGCCACGCCGAAGTTGAGGATTGACACTGCGGGCATCTTTGAGGTAAAGTTTGCGGCGTCGATCAGGCCAACGGATGATTCAGCGAGCTGACGCACGGCTTCGGTGCAGTAGCTCACGGTGGCTGTGCCCGACTTCACGCGCAGACCCATTTCTGAGCGATAGTTGACGCCCACGCTCCATTGGTCGTTGAAGTCATACATCACGCCCACATTGTAGCCGCAGGTGAGCGAGGCCATGCCTTTGAGGTTGACAGATGCGGGAGTAATCCCTTCGAGCAGCGGATTCACTGCAGCCAGCGAGCCCGGGGCAAGCAGGCCCTTGTTCAGGTCGACCGTACCCCAAGTGAGCATGGCGCCTGCGCCGATGCTCAGATGAGGTGTGATCTGCCAGGCCAAGGTGGGTTGCAGGGTGAACGATGAGAGTTTCACCGACTGATTCATCATGGCTCCGGGCCAGTTTTCGCTCCAGTTGATGCTGGAGCCATAGGGGGTATAGAATGCCACGCCGGCTTTCAGGAAATCGTAGACCGAAAACGCCATGCACGCGCTGATGGGGGTGGAAGCGTTGTTGTTGGTCTGATACTCTTGGCCGCCTGTGGTGGCATAAGCGGTGGCAAAAATCGGGGAGATTGATGCCGAAACGTCGATGGTGTTGTCCATTGAAGCCATACCTGCAGGATTGAAAATCATGCTTTCGGCTCCGAGATGGAGGGCGGTGCCGGTGTGGCCCATGCCAAGTTGTTTTGTACTGAGAGTGTTCACTTGGTAGCCTTCGGCCAGAGCTGCAATGCTCAGGCTCATGGCCGTAGCTGCTAAGATTGCTTTTTTCATTAATTATTTATATTGGTGAATACTTAGAAGTGTCGCAAGTCGGGGGCGGCTACTCCACAGTCCAGGTGTCGCCGGCGAGAATCATGTCGCGCAGTGAGGTGAAGCCTTTGCGGCCTTTCACTTCGCTAACTTGAGCCTCGAGGGCTTCGTTGTAGACGGGAGCCGCAACGTTGCGAATCACACCCACGGCCAATGGCAGGTCGGTGCCGTCCATGAGTGCGAGCATGCGGTGGAGATGGTCGTCAACGGTGGTGGCATCGTGAGTCAACACATCGTCGATGGTGTAGCCCTCTTCGCCCACTTTCACGGCCTTCAGTCGGAATCCGTCTTGCACCAGGCCCATTTCGCCATCCTTGCCAAAGAGCATCTTTTCGCCCTGGCGGAGGTGGATGGTGCGTTCGGCGCGGTGTTCCTTGTCGGCAATGGCCGAGTGGATGCCGTTGTTGAAGATCACGCAGTTTTGGAGCACTTCGGTGACCGATGCGCCGTGATGGCGTGCGGAGGCCACAAGACATTCCTGAGTGACGTCGAGCATCACGTCGATGGAACGTGCAAAGAATGTGGCGCGAGCACCGAAAGCGAGTTCAGCGGGGATGAAGGGGTCTTCGGTGGTGCCGTAAGGACTGGATTTGCTCACGAAGCCGCGAGGCGACGTGGGCGAATATTGACCCTTGGTCAAGCCGTAGATTTTGTTGTTGAGCAGGAGGATGTTGATGTCCACGTTGCGGCGCAGGGCATGGATGAAGTGGTTGCCGCCGATGGCGAGGCCATCGCCGTCACCGCTGATTTGCCATACGGTCATCTGCGGATTTGCCACCTTGAAGCCGGTGGAGATGGCGGCAGCGCGGCCGTGGATGGTGTGGAAGCCGTAGGTGTTGCAATAGTAGGGCAAACGGCTTGAGCAACCAATGCCGGAGATAACGGCGGTCATGTGCGGGGCTACGCCAAGTTGGGCCATGGCCTTGTGCAGACAGTTGAGCACGGCGTGGTCGCCGCAACCGGGGCACCAGCGCACACTTTGGTCACTCTTATATTGCGAGGGTTGATAGTTAGTTTCTTCCATTGTTCATTGACGATTTAAGATACGTTTCACTTCGTCGACTATTTCATGAACCAGGAACGGCTGGCCTTGCACCTTGTTGATGCGGGAGATGTGTACATCGGGGAATTGCATCTGCAGGTAGTCGGCGAGCATGCCGGTGTTGAGTTCAGCCACGATGACGCGCTTGTAGGCGTGGAGCACCTCGGAGATGTTCTCGGGCAGCGGCTTGATGTAGCGAATCTGCGTGAAGGCCACGGGGATACCGGCAGCATTGAGTTCGGAGGCAGCCGTGCGCAGGTGGCCGTAGGTGCCGCCCCACCCCAGCAACAGAGTGTCGGCTTGGGGAGTGTGGTAGAGCACCTCCTGGCGAGGGATGTCGCGGGCTATGCGGGCTATCTTTTCGCGGCGGAAGTCAACCATCTTCTGGTGGTTGGCCGGGTCGGTGGAGATGGCGCCGGTGGCGGTGTCCTTCTCCAAGCCACCGAGACGGTGGGTGGCGCCTTCGGTGCCCGGGATGGCCCAATAGCGCACCAGAGTTTCGGGATTGCGCTCATAGGGATGCCACGTGCCGTCGGCTTTTTCTGCCGGGAGCAACGGGGGATGAATTTCGGGATATTCGTCGGCTTCGGGCACGCGCCAAGCGCCGGCGCCGTTGCCGATAAAGGCATCGCTCAGCAAGATGACGGGGGTCATGTGCTCGAGAGCTATGCGCGAAGCTTCAAACGCCATGTCGAAGCAGTCGGTGGGCGAGCAGGGAGCCACCACGGCCAACGGGCTTTCGCCGTTGCGACCATAGAGGGCCTGCATCAAGTCGGTTTGCTCGGTCTTGGTGGGCAGACCGGTGCTTGGGCCGCCACGCATCACGTCGATTACCACCAGAGGCAACTCGGCAATCACGGCCAAGCCGATGCCCTCGCTTTTGAGAGCCAAACCGGGGCCGGAGGTGGAGGTCACAGCCAATGCGCCGCCAAACGATGCACCGATTGCCGAGCAAACGCCGGCAATTTCGTCTTCCATCTGAAGGGCTTTCACGCCAAGGTCTTTGCGTTTGGCCAGTTCGTGGAGAATGTCGGTGGCGGGGGTGATGGGATAAGATCCAAGGAACAGGGGTCGGCCACTCTTTTCGGATGCCATGATTAAGCCCCATGCAGTGGCGGTGTTGCCATTAATGTCGGTGTAGACACCGGGGCGGGCATCGTCGCTTTCAATGCGGTAAGTGCTCACTGAAGCGTGGATGTTGTGACCATAGTCATATCCGGCGCGAATCACTTTGGCATTAGCCTCATAAACGGCCGGCTTCTTGGCGAACTTGCTACGGAGCATAGCCATAGCGCTCTCCACCGGGCGGTCGAAGAGCCAGCACACCAAGCCAAGGGTGAAAATGTTGCGACACTTCATCACCGATTTCACGTCCATTCCGGAGTCGGCCAACGCGGCTTTGGTCATCGACGTGACGGGCACAAGGAGCACTTGCACTCCCTTGATGCCCAGTTCGGCAATCGGGTCGTCGGTGGCGAATTCTGCCTTCTTCAGGTCGGCTTCTTTGCAGGAGTCGGCGTCGAGAATCAGAACGCCACCGTGTTTCAGGTACTGATAGTTGCGCTTAAGCGCTGCGGGATTCATGGCTACCAACACGTCGCAGGTGTCGCCGGGTGTGAACACCTCCTTGCCCACGCTCACCTGAAATCCGCTCACACCGCTCAGCGAACCTTGCGGGGCACGAATTTCGGCGGGATAGTCGGGAAATGTCGACACTTGGTTACCAACTCCTGCCGAGACGTTGGTAAAAATGTTTCCGGCGAGCTGCATTCCATCGCCGGAATCACCCGAAAAGCGGACCACCACTTTGTCGAGTGTCTTGATTTGGGTATTGTCAGTCATAACTGCATTTGGTTGCGTATAGCTTTGCAAAAGTACACATAAAATCTTAGATATACAAAAGCATTTCGGTTTTTTGAAAATATTTTATAATATGTGCAAAAATCTATCAATGCGAAATTTGGGCATTTCCCGCCGATTTGTGATGGAAAATTGCAAAACCATAGAAAAATTTCTTTGTTTCAAGAAAGTTTCTTAAATTTGCCACCAAATTGTAATCTAATTATCACCATTCAAATATTATGGCAGAAAACAAAGAAAAACTGTTTGAGTGTTTCCCTCCGGTTTCCACCGAAGAATGGCGTGCCAAAGTTGAGGTTGACCTCAAGGGCGTGCCGTTTGAGAAGAAGCTGGTGTGGCGCACCAACGAAGGTTTCAACGTCCAGCCGATGTATCGCCGCGAGGACATTGCCGACCTTCCCTCTACCAATTCATTGCCCGGCGAATATCCCTACGTGCGCGGCACTCGCACCGACAACGAGTGGCTCGTCCGTCAGGAAATCATCGCCTCCACCCCCGCCGAAGCTAATGCCAAAGCCATCGATGCCATTTCGAAAGGTGTCACCTCTCTGGGCCTGCGACTCGACGAAGTCACCCCGGAAGCCGTGGCCGCCATCCTCGCCGGCATCGACATCACGAAGATTGAAATCAACCTGTCGTGCTGCATGCGCAAAGCTGCCGAACTGACCCACTCGCTTGTTGGCTACATCAAGCAGCAAGGCGCTGAAAAGACCTTCCACGGCTCCATCGACTTCAACCCCTGGAAAGCCAATCTCACCAAGGGCAAAACCGCTCCCGTAGACCCCACCGCCGTGGGCAAAGAGATGGTACTCGCCGCTGAAGAGATTGACCATCTGAGAGTGTTGGCCGTAGACAGCGACATGTTTAACAACGCCGGTGCCTACATCTATCAGGAACTCGGCTACGCCCTCTCATGGGGCGCCGAATGGCTCAGCCGTCTGACCGACGCCGGACTCACCGCCGAACAGGTGGCCTGCAACATCAAGTTCAACATGGGCATCGGCACCAACTACTTTATGGAGTTGGCCAAATTCCGCGCCGGCCGTATGCTCTGGGCTCAGATTGTCAACCAGTATAAGCCCGAATGTAAATGCGCCTGCAAGATGGCCGTTCACGCCACCACCTCGCGCTTCAACCAGACGGTGTTTGACGCCCACGTCAACCTGCTCCGCTCGCAGACCGAAGCCATGAGCGCAGCTCTGGCCGGCGTTGACTCCATCACAGTCACCCCGTTTGACACCCCCTATCAAACTCCCGACGACTTCTCCGACCGCATTGCTCGCAACCAGCAGCACCTGCTCAAGGAGGAGAGCCACCTCAACAAAGTGGTTGACCCCGCCGGCGGTTCCTACTACGTTGAAACCCTCACCACCTCAATAGCCAACGAGGCCTGGAAACTCTTCCTCGCCACCGAACAAGAAGGCGGTTTCGCCGCTGCCGTTGAAGCAGGCTCTATCCAAAAGGCTGTGAACGAAAGCAACGAAAAGCGTCACACCGACATGGCCCGCCGCAAAGAGATTCTGCTGGGCACCAACCAATATCCCAACATT
>CAZJWM010000007.1:0-32687 GCA_964549975.1 uncultured Bacteroides sp.
AACCAAGCAGATACCCTTTGAGGAGGTCTACGACCTCTATGCCATGCGCATCATCTTTGACTGCGACGACCGCTCGCAAGAAAAAGAGCTCTGCTGGCGCATCTACTCCGTGATCACCGACCTCTATAAGCTGCACCCCGACCGCACTCGCGACTGGATTTCCGTGCCCAAAGCCAACGGCTATCAGGCGCTGCACCTCACCGTGATGGGCAACGACGGCAACTGGGTGGAGATTCAGATACGCTCGCGCCGCATGGACGACATTGCCGAACGCGGCTTTGCAGCCCACTGGAAATATAAAGTGGGCGAAGGCGACGAAGAGAGCGAACTCACCGTGTGGCTGCGCACCATCAAAGATATTCTCGACAACCCCGAGCCGAGTGCCATCGACTTTCTCGACACCCTGAAGCTCAACCTCTTTGCCTCCGAAATTGTGGTGTTCACCCCCAAGGGCGAACTGCTCACACTGCCCGCCGGCGCCACCGTGCTCGACGTGGCCTTCACCCTGCACACCCACCTGGGCATGCACTGCATTGCCGGCAAGGTGAACCATAAACTCGTGCCGCTGGGTCAGAAACTCCGGTCGGGCGACCAAGTGGAGATTATCACCTCGCAAACCCAGATGGCGCAGCCCGAATGGGTGAACATTTTGGCCACGGCCAAAGCGCGCACACGCCTGCGTCAGGCCCTGCGCCGCGAGCGTCAGCCGCAGATCGACAAAGGTAGGGCCATGTTTGAAGACGCCCTGCACAGCCACGACCTGCCCGACACCAATGAAGTGGTGACCAAAGTGATGGGCTACTATCGCTTGGGCTCCCGCGAAGACCTCTACGTGGCCATTGCCAACGGCGAAATCGACATCAACGCCTCCATGGCCGAATTGGCCAAAAACACCGCCACCTCCCCCTCGTTTATGGCCAAACTGCTGAGCCTCGGCCGGAAGCCGCGCAAGCGCAAAGCCGACGCCGCACGCCCCTCGGAGGCTGCTCCCGTGAAGAAGAAAATCTCCACGAAAGACACCTACGTGCTCTGCACCCACGAAGGCGTGGCCAACTATCACCTGGCCGACTGCTGCTCGCCCATCCCCGGCGACGACGTGATGGGCTTCATAGAAGACGACGGCTCCGTGACCGTGCATTCGCTCACCTGTCCGCGAGCCTCGGTGCTGAAAGCCACCTTCGGGCGCCGCATCCTGGCCACCGCGTGGGACTGTGGCGACACCAAATTCGAGGCCACCATACAGATGGACGGCATCGACCGCCGCGGCATCCTCCAAGACATTGCCGCCGCCATCTCCGCCCAAGAAAACATCGACCTGCGCCAGCTCTCCATTGAGGCAGTCGACGAAGTGTTCACCGGCCGCTGCATCGTGAAAGTGAGCAGCGCCGATGTGGTGGAACAACTCTGTCACACCATCAAAAGCGTGGAGGGCGTCACCGCCGCCACCCGTGTTTAAGCCCATATGAAAGATAGTTTGCGAAAATTTCTCGACGCCCGCCTGTTGACGCTGATTCTCTGCACAGTGGTGGTGGCGTATATTCTCCCCCGACAAAACACCACCAACTATCACTATGAGGTGGGGCGTCCGTGGAACTACTCCCTGCTGACGGCGCCGTTCAACATCCCCATAGTGCTCGACGAAGCGGGCCGCCAGGCCGCCATCGACTCCGTGGACCGTCGGTTTGTGCCCATCTACAAGCTTTCGGCCGAGGTGGACACCAAAGTGGAGCAAGATTTTCTCGCAGCCCTGAATGCCATCCCCTCGGCCGGCGCCCACACTCGCCGCCATCTGCAGCAACTCATCCGCCGACTCTACGCCGACGGCGTGGTCGCCGAGTCGGACTACACCAACATAGCCACCGGCAAGCTGCCCAACGTGCGCTTCATCTCCGCCGGCAACGTCGTGGAGACCCGCTCCACGCAGAATATGCGGTCGCCGCGTCAGGCCTACGAATGGCTCAAGAAAAATGCCGACAATGCCGACGAAGTGCAGTGTATCGAGCAATCGAAAGTGGCCTCAATGCTCACCCCCAACGTCAGCCTCGACGAGCAAAACAATCAGCGACTGCTCAATGAACAATATCAACGCGCCACGGCTCCGGCCGGCGTGATTCAGCAAGGCGAGCGCATCATCGACCGCGGCGACATAGTCACCGAGCAACTCGGCGCCGTGTTGAAAACCTACGAGCAGATGCTCGAAGAGCGCGGCGCATCGAGCGCCAACGGCGCGGCCCTGATGTGGCTGGGCAAGCTGCTCTACGTGGGCGGCATCTTCCTCTGCCTGGCGCTGTTTTTGCTCTTCTTCCGCCCGCGCCTGTGGGCCGATCCGCGAGTCACCAACTTCCTGGCGCCGATGATGTCGCTGTTTGTCCTCTTTGTGGTGGTGATGGAAAAGAGCTTTGTGGGCGGCGCCTACATCGTGCCGCTTAGCATGATTCCCATCATGATAATCGTGTTTTTCGACGGGCGCACCGCCATGTTTGTGTCGCTGCTGACCACCCTGTTGACCGCACCTCAAGTGGCCTATCCTTTGGAATTCATCGTCATGCAAACCATGGCCGCCGTGGTGGCCATCAATTCGCTGAATGAGTTGGTGCGCCGCTCGCAGCTGCTCCACACGGCCGTGTTGGTCTACGTGGCCTATGCCGTGAGCTATGCCGCGTTGCATCTGATGCTCACCGGCGAGCTGTCGGCTCTGTCGGCGCGAGTGTTCGGCTTCACCGCCATCAACGTGGTGTTTGTGTCGTTTGCCTACGTGCTGATTTTCGTTGTGGAGCGCATCTACGGCTTCACCTCGCCCGTGGCGCTGGTGGAACTCAGCGACTTCAATCAGCCCGTGCTCCAGGAGCTCAGCAGCAAATGCCCCGGCACCTTTGAACACTCCATAGCCGTGAGCCACCTGGCAGCCGAGGCCGCCGGCAAAATCGGTGCCAACGTCCATCTGGTGCGCGCCGGTGCCCTCTATCACGACATCGGCAAGATGGACAGTCCGGCATTCTTCACCGAAAACCAGCATGGCGTCAACCCCCACGACGGCCTTGACCCCGTGCAGAGCGCCCGCGTCATCACCGGCCACGTGCCCGCCGGGCTTCGCCGTGCCGAAAAGGCCGGCTTGCCCCCGGTGATTCGCGACTTCATAGCCCAACACCATGGCCGCGGCACCGCGCGCTATTTCTACCTCACCGAATGCAATCGCCACCCCGGCGAAACAGTCGACCCCGCGCCCTTCACCTACATCGGGCCCAATCCCAACACCCGCGAAACCTCCATCCTGATGATGGCCGACGCCGTGGAAGCCGCCTCGCGCTCGCTGGCCGACAACTCGCCCGAGCAGCTGCGTGCGCTGGTTGACCGCATCATCGACACTCAGATTTCCGAGGGATTGCACAGCGATTCGCCCCTGTCGTTTCGCGACGTGAGCGTCATCAAGCAGGCCTTCTACGACCGTTTGCGCACCATCTATCATTCACGCATAGCCTACCCCGACAAGAAATGACACAACTCCATCGCGACCTGATTGCCGACACCCTGCTGTGGCACGTGAGCATCTGCATTGCTCAGGAATCAATCCACGTGTTGCTCACCGGCCCCGAGAGTGTGGAGCAGTCGGTGATGTTCCACACCATAGCCCTGAAGCCCGGCAGCGCCTCGCATCTTGCCGCCGTGGAAGAGGCCGTCTACGACAATCAACTTCTGCTGGCCGATTTCGCCTCCGTCAACGTGATGGTCGACACCCCCAACTTCACCATCATCCCCGCGGAAGTGGCCGCCAAAGCCGACGAGATTATTGAGGCTATGATCCCTGACTTGGATGCTCCGGTCACCGTCACTCATCGTCCCCTCGACCCTGCCGGCACGCAGATTTTGGCAGCAGCCACCCCCACCGACCTCCTCAACTTCATTAATCGCACATGGGCGCACCCCACCATCGACCATCCCCTGGCCGCCACCGCGCGCTATCTGGCGCTGGTGCCCACCCACGGCTCCGGCTCCGCGCTCTATGGCGTGATTTCCGCCGGGAGGATGATGGCCGTGCGCTATGGCGCCAACGGCACCCCCGACTTTGCCAATCGCTTTGAAATCAATGCTCCGGCCGATGCCGCCTACTATCTGTTGGCACTCTCGGCCGGCGTTGAAACCCTGGTGGTGGGCGGCGATGCCGACCTGCGCAACGAGGCCTCCTCGCTGCTGCGCAGCCGCCTGCAGTGTCCCGTGCTCCCCATTACCCTTTCACCCGAACTCTTGCAGCTGCAGCGCATGGCGCCGGCAGCACCGCTTTATCTGTTATTCACCACACGCTTATGAGAATTATTCGTGGAAAATATGGCCGTCGACGTTTCGACGTGCCCGGCAACATCACCGCCCGCCCCACCACCGACTTTGCACGCGAAAACATCTTCAACGTGCTTGAAAACTATATCGACTTCGACGGCATCTCGGCCATAGACCTCTTTGCCGGCACCGGCGCCATCTCGCTGGAGATGGTGAGTCGCGGCGCCGCCCGCGTCATTGCCGTGGAGCAAGCCGCCACGCAGTATAAATTCATCGACAAAGTGCGCCAACAGCTCAACTGCACCGAGCTCACTCTGGTGCGCGGCGACGCCCTGCGCTTCATTCAGAGCGGCGGCGAGACCGTCGACCTGGTCTTTGCCGATCCGCCCTACAACATGGAAGGCTTCGAAAAAGTGCCCGAAACCATCCTCGCCTCGCCCCGCGTGGGCGACCACACGTGGGTAGTGGTGGAGCATGGCAAAACCCAAGATTTCTCCAACAATCCGGCCTTTCGCGAACATCGCGAATATGGTTCCGTGAATTTTTCACTCTTCCGTCGCGCCGATGATTGAAACACCTGCTTACGTGGTCTATGAAGACCGCATCCGCCAAAACATTGCCAAGATTCTCGACGTGGCCCGACGCGCCGACGTGGAGATTATCATGGCCTTCAAGGCCAACGCCCTGTGGCGCACCTTCCCGATTTTTCGCGAATATGGCATCAACGCCACCGCCAGCTCCCTGAACGAGATGCTTCTGGCGCGCGAAGAACTCCACGCCCGGGTGCACACCTATTGTGTGGCCTACACACCGCAGACCATCCACCGCTTTCTGGAGGGGAGCACCCACATCACCTTCAACTCCCTGAGCCAGTGGGAGCGCTTTCGCGAGGCCGTGGCCGCGCATCCCGGAGTGTCGCCCGGACTGAGGGTGAATCCTCAATGCTCAGTCATCGAAACCGACCTCTACAATCCCGCCCTGCCCGGCTCGCGCTTCGGAGTGACCGCCGACATGATGCCCGAACAGCTGCCCGAGGGGCTTGAAGGATTTCACTTCCATGCCCTCTGCGAGAGCACCAGCCACGACCTGGAGCGCGTGCTCCAAGCCTTTGAAAAGCAGTTTGGTCGCTTCCTGCCGCAGCTCAAGTGGGTGAACATGGGCGGCGGCCATCTGATGACCCGCGAGGGCTACGACCGCGACCACCTTGTGGAGCTCCTGCGCGCATTCCGCCGCCGTCACCCCAACCTCAAAGTGATTCTTGAGCCCGGCAGCGCATGGACATGGCGCACCGGTGACTTGCTCACCACCGTGGTCGACGTGGTGGAGAACCAAGGCGTCAAAACCGCCATCATCGACGCCAGCTTCACCTGCCACATGCCCGACACCCTGGAGATGCCCTATCAGCCGGCCATCACCGAGGCTTCGGCCGACGGCCCCTACACCTATCGCCTCGGGGGCAACTCCTGCCTCTCCGGCGACTACGTGGGCGACTGGCACTTTGACCGCCCCCTGGCCATTGGCGACCGCCTCACCCTGGAGGATATGAACCACTACACCACGGTGAAGACCACCATGTTCAACGGTCTGCAACACCCCTCGATAATCCTTGTGGGCAGCGACGGCACAGAGCATCTGCTGCGCCGCTTCACCTACGACGACTATAAATCGCGCATGAGCTAACCCCGACCGCCCCCCGTATGAAATACTCCGTAATCGTTCCCGTGTATAACCGCTCCGACGAGGTGACCGCCCTGCTGGAGTCGCTGGCCAATCAAACGTTCAAAGACTTTGAAGTGATTGTGGTTGACGACGGCTCCACCGCCCCCTGCGGCGACGTGTGTAGCCGCTATCCCTCGATGGCGCGCTACTTCTTCAAAGAAAACGAAGGACGCTCGCCCGCCCGCAACTACGGCATGGAGCGCGCCCGAGGCGATTACTTTGTGTTTTTCGACAGCGACTGCGTGATTCCCGCCGACTATTTTGCCACCCTCGACGCCCGACTGAGCGCCGAGCCCCTCGACTGCTTCGGCGGCCCCGACGCCGCCCACGAGTCGTTTACCACCGTGCAGAAGGCCATCAACTTTGCCATGACCTCGTTTCTCACCACCGGCGGCATTCGCGGCGGCAAAGTGCAACTCGAAAAGTTCACCCCGCGCACCTTCAACATGGGCTTCACGCGCCAAGTGTGGCAGCGTGTGGGCGGTTTCCGCGAGATGTTTTCCGAGGATATCGACATGAGCATGCGCATCCGCGGCGCCGGCTTCAGCATGGGGCTCATCCGCGAAGCCGCCGTCTATCATCGTCGGCGCGTGGATTTCCGCAAATTTGCCCGCCAGGTGCACGTGTTTGGCATGAGTCGCATCACGCTGCATCTGCTCTATCCCGGGTCGCTCAAGGCGGTCCACTGCCTGCCCGCGCTCTTTGTGGTGGGTTGCGTGGCGCTGCTACTCTTGGGGGTGTTCTGCTCCCCATGGTGGTTGGCACCGTTGGCCCTCTACGCCGTGATGCTCTTTGTGGCCGCGCTCTGCTCCACCCATTCGCTGAAAGTGGCGCTGCCGGCCGTGCCCGCCGCGTTTATTCAGCTCTGGGGCTACGGCACCGGGTTTATCCGCGCATTCGTGGGCAAAATCCTGTTGCGCCGCGGACGCGACCAAGCGCAAGAAATAGAAATACGCAAAGGCAGCAATGAGCGACTCTGAGATGATGCGCGACCTCGCCGCCGAGGATCGCCCCCGCGAAAAGGCCCTCAAGCAGGGCATCGGCGCACTGACGGCCTCCGAGCTGTTGGCCATATTGCTGCGCACCGGCGTGAAAGGCAAAAACGTGATTCAGCTATCGCGCGAACTCCTCGCCGGAGTGGACAACGACTTGGCGCGCCTGGCGCGTCTCACCCCCGGCGACCTCAAAAAGATGAACGGCCTCGGCTCCACCAAAGCCATCACCTTGGTGGCTGCCATTGAACTGGGCCTGCGCTGCCGCGGGGCCCTCAAGGCCATGGACCAATGGCCCGTGATACGCTCTGCCGCCGACGTCGACGCCCTGATGCGCCCTCAGCTGGAGCGAGTGCGCCACGAAGAATTTTGGGCCCTCGGGCTCAATCGTGCCAACCGCGTGGAGAGTCGCCTGCTCATCAGCAGCGGCGGCTTCAGTGCCACCGTGGTTGACACCAAAGTGCTCTTCAAACGCGCCATCGACGCCCAAGCCTCCTCGATAATTCTGGTGCACAACCATCCCAGCGGCAACCTCAACCCCTCGACCGAAGACGACGCCCTGACGCGGCGCGTGGTGGAGGGCGGCAAGTTGCTCGACATCCGTGTGCTCGACCACGTGATCATCTCTCCCATAGGATATTACTCCTACAGCGACGAATCGCGTCTCTGACGCCACCTCTTTTGACCAAGTACTTACCCTAAATATTTACAGCATGCGAAAACTAATCATAACTACGGCTTTGCTCTCCGTGGCAACGGCACTCTCGGCACAGACCATGACCGAATGGCAAAACCAGAAAGTCAACCAAGTGAACCGTCTGCCCATGCACACCGCCTTCACCCCTCACAATCAGCAAGTGAAGGCCGACCGCGTGAGCCTCAACGGCACGTGGCGTTTCCTCTGGGTGGAAAACGCCGACGAGCGTCCCACCAACTTTTTCCGCACCGACTTCAACGACGCCTCATGGGCCACGATGCCAGTGCCCGGCATGTGGGAACTCAACGGCTATGGCGATCCCATCTACGTGAACATCGGCTACGCCTGGCGCAACGACTATCAGTCGAACCCGCCCACGGTGCCCACGGCCAAAAACCACGTAGGCTCCTATCGCCGCACCATCACCATCCCCGCCGACTGGAAAGGCCAGGACGTGATAGCTCACTTCGGCTCCGTCACCTCCAACATCTATCTGTGGGTCAACGGCCGCTTTGTGGGCTACAGCGAAGACTCCAAGCTCGAGCGCGAATTCGATGTCACCTCCTATGTACACCCTGGCGAAAATCAGATTTCGTTTCAAGTGTTCCGCTGGTGTGACGGCACGTATCTCGAAGACCAAGACTTCTGGCGTCTGAGCGGCGTGGCTCGCGACAGCTATCTCTATGCGCGGCCCAAAGCCCGAGTGGCCGACATCCGCGTCACCCCCGACCTCGACGCCGCCTACACCGACGGCACCCTGCGCGTGGCCCTCACCACCGTTGGCTCCCCGACGGTGAAGCTCACCCTGCTCGCCCCCGACGGCATCGAAATAGCCTCGCAAACCGCTCAGAAGGGCGCTGCCACATTCTCCGTGGCCAACGTGGAGAAATGGAGCGCCGAAACCCCCACGCTCTACACCCTGCGCGTCGACGCCACCAAGGGGGGCAAGACCACCGAGAGCTTCGACGTGAAGGTGGGTTTCCGCAAAGTGGAGATTAAGAATGCCCAACTGCTGGTCAACGGACAGCCCATCCTCATCAAGGGCGTAGACCGCCACGAACTCGACCCCGACGGCGGCTACGTGGTGAGTCGCGAGCGCATGCTCCAAGACCTTCAGATTATGAAGAAATATAACATCAACGCAGTGCGCACGAGCCACTATCCCAACGACGACCTGTGGTATCAACTCTGCGACTCCGTGGGCATCTACGTGGTGGCTGAAGCCAACCTCGAGAGCCACGGCATGGGTTATGGCAGCGAAACTCTGGCCATTCGCCCCGAATGGGCACAGGCCCACCTGGAGCGCAATCAGCGCAACGTGCAACGCAACTACAATCACCCCTCGGTGATCATCTGGTCGCTGGGCAACGAAGCCGGCGACGGCGAGAACTTTGAGAAATGCTACGACTGGATTAAGCAGGAAGACAGCTCGCGCCCCGTGCAATATGAACGCGCCGGCTTCAACCGCTGGACCGACATCTATTGCCCGATGTATCTCTCGCAGAAGGGTTGCGAAGACTATGCCACCAACCCCAACCTCGACCGTCCGCTCATTCAGTGTGAATATGCCCACGCTATGGGCAACAGCGGTGGCGGTTTTGCCGAATATCTCGACCTGATTCGCAAATATCCCAACTATCAGGGCGGCTTCATCTGGGACTTCGTGGACCAAGGTCTGCGCTCCACAGACTCGCGCGGCCGCATGATTTATGCCTATGGCGGCGACTATAACGCCTACGACGCCTCCGACCTCAACTTCTGCGACAACGGCCTGATTAGCCCCGACCGTGTGCCCAACCCCCACATGGACGAAACCGGCTATCAATATCAGAGCATCTGGACCTCGCCCGTTGACCTCGGGCGCGGCGAAGTGGAGGTGCGCAACGAGCAATTCTTTGCCGATTTGAGCAACTACACCCTGCGCTGGACGCTGCTCCACGACGGCGCCGCGTTGCAACAAGGCATCATCGACGACTGCAATGTGGCTCCGCAGCAGACGCGCCGCCTGACCATCCCCTACACGCTGCCCTCCAACCTCAGCGGCGAATGGCTTCTGAACGTGGAATACGTCACTCGCTCGGAGCAGCAACTCGTGCCCGCCGGCCACGTGCAAGCTCGCGGTCAGCTGGAGATTCGCCCCTACGACTTCCCCACGGAATTGACCGTCAACGCCTCGGCGGAAACAGCCACCGTTGACCAATCGAACGCAAACCGACTGATTGTCAGCGGCTCGCGAATGCTTGTGGAATTCGACCGCCACTCAGGCCTGATGAGCCGCTATGAAGTGGGCGGCCGCGACATGCTTGCCGACGGCGGCACCCTCCGCCCGAGCTTCTGGCGCGCCCCCACCGACAACGAATATGGCGCCGGAGCGCAGCAATCGCGCCGCGTGTGGTGCGACACGCCCCTCAACGTCAAATCAATCAACGCCTCGGCCGAGAGCAATCCCGCAAAAGTGACCGTGGAATACGACATGCCCACCGTCAACGCCACCCTCACCATGGAATATCTCATCGGCGCCGACGGCAGCATCGTGCTCACTCAGACCATGACGCCCGCGGCCAATGCCGCCGCGCAGAGCGACATGCCGCGTTTCGGCGTGGTCATCGACATGCCTCGGGAATTTGCCACGAGCCGTTACTACGGTCGCGGCCCCGTGGAGAACTACTCCGACCGCTGCACCTCAGCCTTCCTTGGCCAATATGAGCAAACCGTGGCTGAGCAGGCCTACCCCTACATTCGTCCGCAGGAGACCGGCTCCAAGACCGGCATGCGCCGCTGGAGCCAGCTCAACGCCGGCGGCAAGGGACTGACCTTCACCTCCACCGCGCCCTTCATCGCTTCGGCCACCAACTACACCGTCGCCTCGCTCGACGAAGGCCGCGAGAAGCAAAACGGCCACTTCCAGTCGGTTGACCCCGCCGACCACGTGCTGCTCTACATCGACAGCGAGCAGACCGGCGTGGGCGGCATCGACTCCTGGAGCTGGCAAGCCCTGCCCCTGGAGCAATATCGAGTGCCCTTTGGCGAGCACACCCTGCGTCTGCTCATCTCCCCCGCCAAATAAGCGCTATCCATTCTGAAATCCACAAGCCGGATACGCCTCCACGCCAATGGTGGGGGCATATCCGGCTTGCTTGGTGGATATATGCGTTTACGCTCAGATGGCGCCGCGAGCGGCGGCGGCTTCCAGGCGCATGTTCACGTAGGAGGCGAGCATCTCGGCCAACTGCTCCATGGGCAGCAGCGACGAGTCGATGGTGAGGTCGTAGGTGGAGGCTTGGCCCCAGTGGCGGTCGGTGTAGAAGTTGTAGTAGGAGGCGCGGAGTTTGTTGATTTTGCGCATCATGGCGCGGGCGTCGCTCTCGGTGGTGCGGTCGCCGCGGGCAATGATGCGGCGGATGCAGTCGCGCTCCGGGGCGTGGACAAAGAGGTTGATGCAGCAGGGATGGTCGCGCAACACGTAGTCGGCCGTTCGGCCCACGATGACGCACGACTGCGTGCGCCCCAGATGGCGAATCACGTCGCTCTGGGCCTGATAGACCGTGTCGTCGGTCACGCACGCCGGGCCGGTGAAGGGCGACGACATGAACATGTCGAGCGAAAACGACACGCCGCCGAAGATTGAGGGCTGACGTTCGTCGCCGCGCTCAATCAGTTCGGGCAGGAATCCGGATTGGCGAGCTGCGTCGAGGAGCAACTTCTTGTCGTAGAATTCCACGTTAAGGCGCTTGGCCAACAGGGAGCCAAGTTCGCGGCCACCGCTGCCAAAGCAACGGCCAACGGTGACGATGAAAGGGCTTGTGGTTAACATGCAGCAAAGATAGCGAATATAATTGAAAATTGATAATTGAAAATTGAAAGTTTTTTAGTTTTCAGTTTTGAGTTTTCAGTTTTGAGTTTTTAGTTTTTAGTTTTGAGTTTTCAGTTTAGGGATTGGGGAGGGGCGGGGTTTTGCGGTTGTGGAAAAAAAGTCGTAAATTTGCGGTGCTTTTAGAAACCACTCATAGATAATGAAATCAAACGAAGAACTCGATTGGGCCAAACTTCCGTTTGGCTACGTTCCCACAGACGTCAACGTGCGTTGCACGTTTGCCGACGGCAAGTGGGGCGACATTGAAGAATCAACGTCCGACCAGATAAACGTACATATCGCCGCCACCTGTCTGCACTATGGCCAGGAGGTGTTTGAGGGCCTCAAAGCCTTCCGCGGCGCCGACGGCAAGGTGAGAATTTTCCGCCTCGAAGAAAATGCTCGCCGCATTCAGGAGAGCGCCAAGGGCCTGCTGATGGAGCCGGTGCCCACCGAACTGTTTTGCGAAATGGCCAAGCGCGTGGTCAAAGCCAATGAGCGTTTCGTGCCCCCCTACGGCTCCGGCGCTTCGCTCTACATCCGTCCGCTGGAGATTGGCATGAGTGCCCGCGTGGGCGTCGGCCCGGCCTCCACCTACACTTTCTTGATTTTTGTGACTCCCGTAGGCCCCTATTTCAAGGAGGGTTTCCGCCCCACCAACATCTGCATCATGCGCGAATTCGACCGCGTGGCCCCCAAGGGCACCGGCCGCTGGAAAGTGGGCGGCAACTATGCCGCATCGCTCACCGCCGGCGAGCGTGCCCACTCAATGGGCTATAGCGCAGTGCTCTATCTCGACCCCAAAGAGAAGAAATATCTCGACGAATGTGGCCCGGCCAACTTCTTTGCCATCAAAGACGGCAAATATATCACTCCCGCCAGCGAAAGCATTCTCCCCTCCATCACCAACAAGAGCCTGATGCAACTGGCCCGCGACATGGGCCTTGAGGTGGAAGCTCGCCATATCACCGTGGATGAACTCGACCACATCACCGAGGCTGCCGCTTGCGGCACCGCCGCCGTGGCCTCGCCCGTGGGCGAAATCGACGACTTAGACACCGGTCGCAAATACGTGCTCTGCCCCGACGGCAAGCCCGGCCCCGTGGTCACCGAACTCTATCATCGTCTGCGAGCCGTGCAGCTTGGCGAAGCCCCCGACGTGCACGGTTGGAACACCATCCTCTGATGAAGACCTGCTGGCAAACGATTGTCGACAAATACTATCCGCAAGGCTCTGCCTTGCGGACTGTTTTTTTGCGGCATGCCCGTCAGGTCACGGCTGAGGCTCTGGCCATAGCCGCCGACAAGCATCTGCCGCTGGATGAGGCCACGGTGACCGACGCCGCGATGCTTCACGACATTGGCATCTTCCTGACCGATGCCCCAGGCATCCACTGCCATGGCTCAGCCCCCTATCTGAAACATGGGCCGCTGGGTGCCGCCTTGCTTCGCGAGGAGGGCGTGGCCGAAGAGATAGCGCGTGTGGCCGAGCGCCACACCGGCGTGGGCATTCCGCCATACATGCCCGAAACGCTGCTGGAGCGGCTAATCTGCTATGTCGACAAATTCTACAGCAAGTCGGGCAGTATGGAGCGCAAAACCTGGCCCGAAGTTTTGGCCCAACAGGCCAAATTCGGCGCCGACAACGAGGCTCGCCTTCTTGCCCTCCACGCCGAATTCGCCCCCACCCCAGAAATGTAACAGATTTGGCGCGACCATTGCGCCTGGAGTCATTTGCCGGATTGTGTTATATCAAGAGTGGCAAACGTGTCGAAGCGTTCAAATAGGATTGTGCAGTGACGGTCGGTGGTTTCGTCGTTTGGAGCAGCAGTTATTTTCCAAGTGTCGGCCGATATCTTTTCGGCTGTGACCCACTGAAAGGTTTTCGACCCTTCTGAAAAGGTAGATTCAGGCACGTGTTGGCCCTCAAATACGAATTCTTCGACCCATGTTTCGTAATCTACGGTAACAATCGACTCGCCTCCTTTCGCGCTGAATTCAATTGTCTTTGGCGATAGTGGAATAGGTTCCGGCCATTCTTCTTCCGGGTAATTAAACACGTTGATCGTCACCGTTTCATCTCCTTTTGTGAGGGTAATTATGGCGTGCCGCTCATACATGACACTATAATAGTAGATATCGGCTCTAAGCGTGATTGTTTGCTTATTGTAGGCTATCTTTAGCCAATCAGCGGTATAATTAAAGGCCTTTTTTGCTTTAAGCCCGGGCGAATATACGATTGTGTCACCGATGCCACTTAGATAGTTAGCATTGTATAGGCCAACCTCCGACAAAGTCCATCCATCTGATTCTGTGGTGATGCTTTCTGATTCTGAGAATTCTATGTTAGAGCTCGAAACTCCAATTGGATTTGAGTCAGATATGTCGTCATCATCATCGGAACATCCCGCCATTGTAGCCGTTGCGAAAGCAACGCACAGCATAGTGGCAAATGCACGTAATAAATTCTTCATAATCATATGCTTGGGTTGGTTAAAAGGTTTTCGCAAATGTAAGATTAATTCTTCGAAATTCTATAAGATTAAGAAAATTTAACTATTACACATCCGCATCATCGTTAGATGCCCGGTAGCGCGGCGGAGGCGCGCTGTGTGTCCGGTCGGAGACCTGTTCGGTCTGAGCACAGGTCGCGGCTCAGCCGCGGCCCGTGTTGGCGTGTGTAATACTTGCGGCTCGGGGAGCCGCAGTGTCTTTGGCGTCACTTGCAGATGCTGCGAGTCTCCGACCCGCATATAGCATGCATACCTTCCCGGGCCGCGGCAGGGCCGCGACCCGGGTTTAGACCGAACAGCCCTCCGGGCTGGCACACTCGGCGCCGCCGGCGCCGCTTGCCACCATATTCTTGCAGTCTGCATTAAGTTGGTTGGTGAATTTTTTTTGAGAAATTTTTGGCGGCTTTGTTTGTGGTATTGAAAATTTTTTTTAAATTTGCGGCATGATGATGCATGTCTGGCGACGGGCCATCGTGACCTGTCTGTCGTTTAGGCTATTTTGCAGGTCACGCAACATGAAAAGAACATCAACATAGTTATGAAAAGGGTATTTATTTTTCTGTTTGTGGCGTTGCCGCTCATGGTGTGTGCTGAAAATTACTTTAAGGAAGGCACGAAGTGGATTGTCAAAACTGTGGGGACAACGAACCCGGAGCCGACTGTTAGCATGGAGACTTTCAGCATTGAAGGCGACACGATTGTGGCCTCAGAAGCTGCTTTGAAATTATATTTCTCAAGCGATGCAATGCCAACTAAGCGGCTTGCAGCGATTTTGCGAGTTGACGACCAACGCGTGTATTTCCAAACCGCGGCATCCCAGGGGTGGATTCTGCTCTATGATTTTGGCCTCGCAGTGGGCGAAGGTTGCACTGTGGGCGAGGTGACCGACCTTTGGGCCGCAGCTCCCGAGGCTCCGGCCATGAGCTACGTCAGGTGCATCTCCACGGAGAAGGATCCGGAGAATCCTGAGGTGGAGCGAATGATTATGCAAGTGTGCGATAAGTCAACCCTTGAACCGTATCCCGATGCCGAGGGCGTGTGGCTGCGTGGCATTGGCTCCGCAGATGGTGTGCTCTACAATGCCTGCTTCGGCGAGGATGGCGCAAAGCATACTCTGGTGGAGGTGTCGCTGCCCGATCGTGTGATTTATTCGAGCTCTTCTGCCGGCATCAAAGCCACGCCTAAGGAGGCTGTGGTTGCGCGGATTGACGGGCGCAAGCTCACGGTGAGCACGCCCAAGCAGACCACTTTGGCCATTTATGGCGCCGACGGCAGGCAAATGGCCTCGCAGACCGTAGCTGCCGGAGCTACCACAGTGGCTCTTCCCACGGCCGGAGTCTATCTGGTGAGCATCGGTCAGAGCACGTTTAAGATGATAGCTCGCTAAGAGGCGAATAAAGTAACTATAAATGATGTCGGCTGTGCCCGAAAGTGAGAACTTTGGGGCGCGGCCGATTTTTTTTGTGCGTAGGGGAGGAGAAAAAGTGCCCGGCGGGGGTTGGCGGCGGTGGTAATTTTGCAGCGTAATCGTTAAACCCAAGCAACGCTATGACACAAGAAGAACAGCAAGCCAAGACCACAGCCGACGAGCCGCTGCCGCCGGCCATGTGGCAACCCACCGACGAGGCCGCTCAGCCGGCCTCGGCCACCGATGAACCCGCATTTGAGATTCTGCAACGCCACCGCAGCAGCATCTGGGATGCCGACTAAATCAACCCACAAACCCAAATCACTTTTTCAAACCTATTAAAAACCCAAACAACAACCGAGCTATGTTTCAAAACTTTGTTGAGCGCCATCTGCGCGCAATCCTTCTGACGGCGGGCTTCATCGCCATGCTGCTAATCCTGCTTCACGGCTTTGCGGCCGATGCCGCCACCGGAGCCGCCACCACTCTGGCCATGGCCGTGGCCGCAGTGCCCGGCGTGGTGACCACGTCTGAGGCCAACGAAAACGCCCCCGGCCTGCTCCACAACGACGTGGACCGCAAGATAGTGAAGCTTCGCCCCATGGCCACTCCCGTGGATCAGATAAGCCGCTATGCCGGAGCGCGCCAAGCCGCTTCGATGATTGTGGACTACTATTCGGTGGACACCAAGGAGACCACCACCATGGTCGGCCGCCGCGTCGCGTCGGATGGCACGACCACTGACGTGGAACTCGTCAACGACGGCATCTTTGCCGAGAGCGACACGCTGCTCGACCTGAAGAACAATCAGGTCTACTACGTGTCGAAAGTCGAAGGCAAGATTGTCTCTCTGGTGTTGGCCGAATCCGGTGCCACGGCCTACGTTGACGAAGGAGACACGCTGGTGCGCATGGGGCGTGCCGCCGGCGAACTCGACGTGCAGACCGCGCAATTTGAGGCGCTGCCCACCAAGACGTCAAACTATTGCCAAATTTTCAAGGCGCAAATCGAGCAGTCCACTCTGATGCGCATGGCCCACAAGGAGGTGGGTTGGAGCCTGTCGGACCAGGAGGAGAGCGCCATCTTCGACATGCGTCTGGGCATGGAGAAGAGCTTCCTCTTTGGCATGAAAAATCGCATCATCAACCCCGAAACCAACGGCGAAGTGTTTCTCACCGGCGGCATCTGGAATCAGGCCGGCCGCGAGGTGAACTATTCCATCGGCGGGCTCACGCCCGAGAGCTGGGTGAAAGTGATGCGCACGGCCTTCACCGGCTCGGGCGGCAATTCGCGCAAGGTGTTGGTGGCCGGTTCGGGGCTGATAGAGTCGCTGAGCTGCATCGACAGCACCTCGCAGAGAGTGATCACCTCGGGTCAGGTGGTGACCAAGTGGGGCCTCGACCTGCGCGAAATCCACTCGAAGTTTGGCACGCTCTACGTGGTCTACAGCGAGGTGTTCGACCTGTGTAACCGCGCCGACGACGGTCTGATTCTCGATCCAGAGTATATGACCAAGTATATCCACATCCCCTTCAACGCCACCACCCTGGATCTGCGCACCTCGGGCCAGCGCAACACGGAGGCCGTGGTGCTGACCGAGGCGAGCTGCCTGGTGTTGCGCTATCCCAACGTCCATACCCGTGTGGTGGGCGTCAACTCCTAAAGGCCTGAACCTATCCGCATTGAGCCATGATACAGACATTGAGCAAAAGCGAAATGCTGGAGATGTGGCGCCGTCATTGTGGCGTCGAGCCCCTGCGGCTCGATGCCACCGTGACGCGCACCGACGGCCCCGACGTCGACGCCCTGCTGACGCAGCAGATGCGCACGTGGTATGTAGAACTGCTGGCCACGGCGCCGGAGTCGCTGCTGCGCGTCACCGACGTCAAGGCCAAGACCTCGGTGAGTTTTGCCGCCGGCGACGGGATGGCCGTCATCAGCGTGCCACAGTCGGTGGTGAGAGTGTTGAGAGTGAGTTTTTCCGACGTCAGCCTGCCGATAGAGCCGACGGTGGAGGCCGCCACGGTGCGCCGTTGCGGGCTGAATCCGCTGTGGCGTCGGCCGCTGATGGCGCCGTTGGGCAACGGCTGCTGGGTGCTTTGCGCCGTGAGCGGCCAGCTCACGAGCGTAGAGGCGATAGTTGACGAAGGCGAAGAAGTTTACACATTTGACGAACGAGCATTATATGAACATCAACCTACTGGAGCGAGCGCGCAGCTGCTATGACGGCAGCGCCGCGCTGCGCCGACGCCGCGAGCGTTTCAAGAAGTTCACCTTTGGAGAGCAATGGAGCGACCCCGTGGCGGGCCCCGGCGGCAAGACCATCACCGAGGGCGAGAAGGCCTCGATGGGCGGCAAAGTGCCGCTGACGAACAACATGATACGCGGCCTGGTGAAGACCATGGTGGGATATTTTCGCCGCGACCTTCAGCAGCGAGAGTCGAAGCCCACGGAGGTGGAGCAGCGCAATTCGCTCGACGAACTCGACGCGCGCCTGCTGGAGGAGTTTCTCATCAGCGGTTGCGCCATTCAGCGAGTGGTGAGCGAGCATAGGCCCGGCGGCAGCGGCCTGTGGGTCGACAATGTGAACCCGGCGCGATTTTTCGCGTCGCGTTTCACCGACCCGCGTGCGCTGGATGTGGAGCTTGTGGGGATGCTCCACGACTGGTCGGTGGCCGAAACCGTGGCCCGCTTTTCCGGCGGGTCGCGTCAGCGCGCCGGGGAGCTGCGGCGCCTCTGCGAAAGCTATGCCACCGAGGAACCGCTCTTTCCCGCCGACAGCGAGAAATGGAGCTTCTCCACGGCGGCCTCGGGGCGTTGTCGCGTCATTGAGGTGTGGACCCTTGAGGCCACGGAGCAATATCGCTGCACCGACGCCATGAATTCCTCGTCGTTCATAGTGGCGGCCGAGCGTGTGCAGGAGATCGAGCGGCGCAATCGTCAGCGACAGCGCCGCAAGTTGCCCGCAGTGAGTCTGCGCTATGAGTTCACCACGGCGTGGCATGGCCGCTGGCTCACTCCCGGCGGCCTGGAGTTGGGCCACGTGGTGGCCGAGCGCCATCCGTTTGCCATGAAGTTTTACCCGCTAATCGACGGCGAGGTGCATTCGTTTGTGGAGGATGTGATCGACCAGCAGAAATACGTGAACCGCCTCATCACCATGAGCGACAACATCATGAGTGCATCAGCCAAGGGCGTGTTGCTCTTCCCCGAAGATCAGCTCAGCGACTACACCACGTGGCAGGATGTGCGCGAGGCGTGGGCGAGCTACGACGGCATCCTGCCCTATCGACCGATGCCTGACGCCGAAGGGCCGCATCAGGTGGTGACCAACGCGGGCAATAGCGGCGTGCACGACCTGCTGCAGATTGAGTTGAAACTGTTTGAGACGGTGAGCGGAGTGAGCGGAGCGCTGCAAGGGCGCACCGACGGCAAGCAGTCGGCCGAGCTCTACGAGGCGCAATTGCGCAGCTCCACGGCCGCCATGGAGGATGTGTTTGCCACCTTCAACGACTTCCGCCGCGGGCGCAACCGACTGCTTTCTAATTGAAAATTGAAAAGTGAAAATTGAAAGTCTTTTAGTTTTTAGTTTTCAGTGGGGGAGTCTTTTAGTTTTTAGTTTTCAGTGGGGGAGTTTTTTAGTTTTTAGTTTTCAGTCTGAACTCTTTAAGGACTTTAAGGACTTTAAAGACCTTAAGGACCGGCTAAAGAAAACTTCCAACTCCCGACTTTCAATTATCTCATCGACGAAGTCGCTTGACTTGTCAAGAATTTTCAATTTTCAATTGCCTACGCATCCGAGCGCTCAGCGCTCGGGTGCGTAGGCACCCAGGGTGAGGGCGCGGGTGCGGCCGTGGAAGTCGAGGGCCGGCAGCAGCGGGTGGTCGAGGGCGGCGTCGGCGGCTTCGAGGGTGGGGGAGTCCTCTTGAGGGAGGTAGCTGAAGGTGTATTCCGTGAGCGAATATTCCAGCAGCGGGTCTGTCTCCCAGAAGCAATTCAGGAAGTTGGAGTCGTCTTCGCCGCCCACGGCAAACATGCAGCGGCGGAAGAAGATTTGCGAGCCGGTGAGGTCGCCCTCGTTCAGCGGGTCGCCGCGGCCGTAGATCACAGTGTTGGCAAACTCGGCCACGGTGTTCTCCACGTCGGCAATCTCCACAATGGCCATGCCGGGATAGGTGAAGAGATACCAGTTGGCCAGGGTGCAGCGGTTGACCGTGCACGTGCATGGGCCGTCGAGCTGCAGCAGGGCGTTGGATGCGTTGGAGATTTCGCTGCCGATGATGGTGAGGGTGGTGGCGGCAGCGGCAGTCAGGGTTGAGCCGCCGCAGTTGGATATACGCGAATTGATGAGCGTGAGCGTTGACAGCGAGTCAAGGCTCACGCCTTGCGTCATATTGGCTATTGAGGTGTGGGAGAGTAGGTTGTCGGTGGAGGTGGATGTGAATCGCACGCCTTCCCATTGGTTGGACATCACCTCGTAGTCGATGTCGGCCACCACGTTGCCGGTGCGGTCGCCGCGCAGGCGCACGGGAGCCTCGGCCGAGCCTTGCGAGATGAGTGTGCCGTCGACTATCAGTGCTGCCTTGTCGTGGAAATAGAGCGTGGTGCCCTCGGCCAGCGTGAGCGTGGTGCCTTGGGCCACGCGCAGCGTGTCGGAAATCACGTAGGGGAGGTCGGCCGTGAAGGTGGTGTTTTCGCTGATGGTGGCGCGGTTGAGTCGCGTCACGTTCAGGGCGTGGGCGGTGACCACCACCGACTGCGTGACGCCGTTGACTGTGACGTCGATATAGTCTGTGATGTCGGCTGTGGCAGCGGCGGTGCGCGGCAGGGTGGCCTCCACAAACACGTAGATGGAGTCGTTGGGGCGAATCTCTATGTTGGAGAATGTGGAGCCGGAGGTGCCGTCCACGTTGATGCGGAAATAGCTGCCATCGCGCAGACGCACGTCGCTGAGGTTCAGCTGCTTGGAGTGTGGGTTGTGGATGAGCAGCTGATAGGTGGGCGTGGGTTGTTCGGTGAACTGGTCGCCCAGGCTGATGGTGTCGGTGGAGAAGTAGGGTTGCGACGAAGCCGACGTCTCAAAACCGTCTTCTATGCAGGAGGTCATGGCCAGCAGTGCCACCATGACTATGAGGCAAATCTTGTGAATCATAAAAATATAACGAGAAGCGTTGCGGAAAAATTAGACTGTTAACATTCTTTAAGGCGGCGGGACGCTGTTTCGACACATGCAGAATTGTAATTTTGCCAACGTCAGAACAATCACATTAACAATATCTCTCTATGAAAGAACAAAGCTATTATACTATGACACTGATGCGCGACAGTCGCTTTTGCGAGGCCGTGCGCCAACAGTTGAAGTTGGCAAAACAACAAGGCCGAGCGCTCACCGAGCGCGACGCCGTGAACCGCGCACTGCTCACTCCGGCCGACGGCTATTTCGTGTCGGTTGACCATGCGCGCCACATGATCAGCAAGCTCCACAACGGCCACATTCGCCGCACGTTTCCGGAACTGAAACGTCGGATGTGGGAGGAGTTTGACTCCAAGGTGATGGAGCGCTGCCGCCAAAAGGGGTGTAGCCAATTTAAGGCGATTTGCCACGTGCTCGCGAGCGCCACGGCGTCGCGCTACTTCATTGCGCCATCGACGGCCTACAAAATCTATCGTGAATCTTTAACGCATTGAATATGAAAGACGTGACATTGCATTTTGATTCGGAGCGCACGGTGCAGCGCGCCTATGCCTTAGCGGCCATGCGCTGCGCCGACACCGCGGGCGTCTCCCCCTCCTTCACCGCCGACGAGCGTCCGGCACTGGAGATACTGGCCCAAGAGGCCGTGGCAGACTTGGCCGTGGAGTTGGCGGCTTGGCTTGTGGCGCTCGACGCCGAGCAGTCGGCCATGACGCTGCGTATGCCCGACGAGGTGAACTCGCTGAGCGTGATGCGTCTGATAGAGCAGACCATCGCGCAGCGCCTCTGCGGCATCGACGCCCCCTCCGCGCCGGTGAAGCGCGCCCTGCGCGGCAGCGCGAAGCGCGCTTCACAATTGAAAATTGAAAGTTGAAAATTGAAAGTCTTTTAGTTGGGAGTTTTTCAGTTTTTAGTTTTCAGTTCTTAGTCCAAAGCTTCCCTAAAGATCTATTCTAAAGGCATTAAATTGAGGGCTTTAGGGAGGGAAAAGCAAAAGCAAGGGCGCGGCCGGGATGGTCGCGCCCTTGAATTAGGTCAAACTGAAAACTGAAAAACTAAAAGACTGAAGAACTATAGACTAAAAATTATAGACTAAAAACTAAAAGACTTTCAACTTTCAATTATCAATTATCAATTATCAATTTTCAATTAAAAAGAATTACTTGTCGAGGCTTTCGTAGCGCAGGGTGGCGGTGCACTGGTCGCACACTTCGGTGGGGCCGAAGTATTGGATGGGGCCGGGATACATGTAGCAGGTTTCCTTGGCCCAGAGAGCACGCTTGGCGGCGAAGCGCTGGAAGGGGGTGCCGTTGAGGTCGACGAGAGCCTTTTGGATCACGGGCTTCATTTCGCCGTGGCGGCGTTCCATGTTCATCATCATGGTGATGGGGATACCGCCGGCGAGCCATTGCACGGAGGGAGCCACGAGGTTGCGCACGGAGCTCATGTAGCCGGTCACGCCTGCGTTGATGAGCATGGCGGCGTTGTAGCCCAGAGCGTAGCAATAGTCGGCGTCGAAGTTAGAGGGGTCGGCGCAGCGGCCTTCGTAGCCGAAGAAGTGGAACTGGGTGGCAAATTTGCCCTTGAAGGCGCCACGTTGTTTCATTTCGGCGAGGCGTTTGCCCACCATTTCGCCCAGGAGCTTTTCGGTTTCGATGAGCGAAACTTGCACGTTGCCGTGGGGGTCGCGGTCGAGGCTGAGCTGACGGGCCACGCCTGCGGGCAGGGCGCTGTAGATGTGAGCGTTGTTGGCGCTGAGTTGCGAGATGATCCAGTTGCGCTGGTCGGCGTCGTCTTTGATGGCGGCGAATTCGTCACCCTTTGCAGCGAGCAGGTCGTTGAGCTCGGCAATGAGGTTTTTCATTGCGGGGATGAATTCGATGAGGCCTTCGGGGATGAGCACCGTGCCGAAGTTCATGCCGTTGGCGGCGCGAGCGGCCACGATGTCGGCGATGTAGTTCACGATGTCTTCGAGGGTTTGGTTTTTGGCTTCAACCTCTTCGGAGACGATGCAGACGTTGGGTTGAGTCTGCAGGGCGCATTCCAGGGCGATGTGGCTGGCGCTGCGGCCCATGAGTTTGATGAAGTGCCAATATTTTTTAGCGGAGTTGCAGTCGCGCTGGATGTTGCCGATCACTTCGGAGTAGACCTTGGTGGCGGTGTCGAAGCCGAAGGAGGTTTCGATGAGTTCGTTTTTGAGGTCGCCGTCGATGGTTTTGGGGCAACCGATCACTTGCACGCCGGCGCCGATGGCCTTGTAGTATTCGGCCAGGATGGCAGCGTTGGTGTTGGAGTCGTCGCCGCCGATGATCACCAGGGCGGTGATGCCGAGCTGCTTGAGGATTTCCAGGCCCTTGTCGAACTGTTCTTTGGTTTCGAGCTTGGTGCGGCCTGAGCCGATGATGTCGAAGCCGCCGGTGTTGCGATATTCGTCGATGATGTCGGAGGTTAGCTCCATGTACTGGTGATCAACGAAGCCGCCGGGGCCCATCAAGAAGCCGAACAGACGGCTGTCTTTGTTGATTTTTTTGATGCCGTCGAAGAGGCCGCAAATCACGTTGTGGCCGCCGGGGGCTTGACCGCCGGAGAGGATCACGCCTACGTTGAGAGGCTGACCCACCACGGGATTGGTCTTTTCGAATGTGAGTTCGGGCAGACCGTAGGTGTTGGGAAACAAAGCTTTGATTTCCTCCTGGTTAGCCACCGACTGGGTGGGCTTGCCCTCCTTAGCCACCACTGCGCCGGTCAGGGCATAGGGCAACTTGGGCTGATAAGCTGCGCGAGCTTGCTGCAAAGCGCTCTTTTTCATACTGTTGCGATATTTTTGATTAAACTTTAGTGCAAAGGTACAAATTTTTCCATAAAAAATCGCTAAATTTGCACCAACATTTCGCGGCGCTCGTGGCGTAATTGGTAGCCGCGCCAGACTTAGGATCTGGTGTCTTGACCGACGTGGGGGTTCGAGTCCCCCCGGGCGCACATCAACGTTCAATCTCACAATCATCACTTTCAATGAATACCCAACTCCCCCCTTTCAAGGTCTTTTCGGGAACCAAGTCGCGCTACATGGCCGAAGAGATTTGCAAGGATCTTGGTGTGCCCCTGGGGCAGATGAACATCACCCGCTTTGCCGACGGCGAATTTGAGGTGTCGTTCGAAGAGAGCATCCGCGGATGCGAAGTCTATCTTGTGCAATCCACATTCCCCAACACCGACAACCTGATGGAGCTGCTGCTCATGATCGACGCTGCAAAGCGTGCCAGCGCTCGCTCCGTTGTGGCCGTTATTCCTTACTTTGGCTGGGCCCGTCAGGACCGCAAAGACAAGCCCCGTGTGAGCATCGCCGCCAAGCTTGTGGCCGACCTGCTTAGCGCCGCCGGCGTGACCCGCGTCATCACTATGGACCTCCACGCCGACCAGATTCAAGGCTTCTTCAACGTGCCCGTTGACCACCTCTACGCTTCGTCGGTGTTTATCCCCTACATTGAAAGCCTTCACCTCGAAGACTTGGTTATCGCTTCGCCCGACGTGGGCGGCGCAAAGCGTGCCAACTCCTACGCTAAATATTTCAACGTGCCCCTGATCCTCTGCCACAAGCAGCGTGCCAAAGCCAACGTGGTGGAACGCATGACAGTGATCGGCGACGTGAAAGACAAAAACGTGATCATCATCGACGATATGGTCGACACCGCCGGCACCATCACCAAGGCTGCCGACCTGATGAAGGAAAACGGCTGCAAGAGCGTTCGCGCCCTCTGCTCCCACGCCATCATGAGCGACCCCGCCAGCGAGCGCATCGAAGCTTGCGCCCTGACCGAGATGATGTTTACCAACTCGATTCCCTTCAGCAAGGACTGCAAAAAGGCCACCATCCTCACCGTGGCAGGTCTCTTTGCCGACACCATCCGCCGAGTTCACTCCAACCAGTCGATTTCGAGCCAATATCTGCTCTAATTCGATTGGGACTCAGACTCCAAATATTGTCATTGTGGAAGCGCTGCTTGAAACAATGCAAAACGAATGTCGCCGCCGAGCTTCTCGCAAGCTCGCGGCGACTCTTTCGTTATGCCCCGACCTGGAATTTCCCACGCAGCTGAGCCTCGAGCAGTGTACCGCCGACGCCGTGGCCGACTTCCATGCCCGGTTCATTGCCCCCGGCAGTCGCATCCTTGACATGACCTGCGGCCTGGGCATCGACACCTTCCACATGGCCCGACGCGCCGCCGCCGTCACCGCCATCGACCTCAACCCCACAGTGGCCGCCGCTGCCGCCCGCAACGCCGCTCGCATGGGCCTGACCAACGTGGAGGCCCTCAGCGCCGACTCCGGCCTTTGGCTCGCCGAGCAACCCGCCAATGCTCAATGGGACGCCATCTTCATCGACCCGGCGCGCCGCGGCGCCTCCGGTCAGCGCCTCTTTGGCCTGGCCGACTGCTCGCCCGACGTCACGGCGCTGCTCCCCACCATTGCCGCCCACACCCGCCGCCTGCTCATCAAGGCCTCGCCGATGCTCGACCTCACCCGCGTGATGGCCGAACTGCCGCAGGCTGTGGCCATCTACGCCGTGGGCACCACCTCGGAGTGCAAAGAGCTATTCATCGACGTGAGCTTCGACGCCGCCGCCGACTCCGACGTGGAGATTCACGCCATCACCCTCGGTCACGAAAACTTCAGCTATCGGGCCTCCGAGCCCACCGCGGCGCGCATCGCTCAGGCGGCTCCGCGCCCCGGCGACATGGTTGGCGAGCCCTATCCTTCGGTCATGAAAATCACCCCTCGCGGAGCCCTCTCCGGCGAGCAACTCCATGTCAACACCCACATCTATCTGAACCCCACAGCCCCGTGGCCCGGCCGCCTCTACGAGGTGGAGCGCGTGGAGCCCTTCAGCTCCTCGACGCTGCGCGCCCTGGCTCGCGAAGGGGTGGAGGCCTCCGTGGCCGTGCGCAATCTGCCCATCTCGGCCGACGACCTGCGTCGCCGCCTGCGCGCCCGCGAAAGCTCCGAGCGCCGACTGCTGGCACTGACTGCCGCCACCGGTCGCTGGCTTCTCTTCCTGAAAGCATAAAGAAAACACCAAAAAAATCGGCACTCGGCTGTCACAAATTCGCCGCACGTGCGTCTACCTAATGAAAACTGCTAAAAACTCTGCCTATGAAACGCTTCCTCGTGGCCCTCGCGGCCATCATCCTCTGCCTGACGACGCTCTCGGCCAAAAATGCCGCCGTCAAAGAGCTGCGTCGCTATTGCGCCTCGCTTGAAAACGCCCAAAAGTTTGAAGTGCGTCGCGGATTGTTTCTCCTCGCCGGTCAGCCGGGAATCAAACATGTGAGCATGGTGGAATGCGACGACTTGGACAGCTCTCAGCTCAGCCACATCGACGACCTTCTCGACAACCTCGACGACGACTCCACGCTGATGTCGCTGTCGACCGACGGGGGCTCCGATCGCGACCGCATCTACCTCCTCCCCGAAGGGAAGAACGTGTTGCTGACGATGCTCTCGCGCGACGGCAGCGAAGTGTCGCTGGTGGTGATGAAGATGTCGCAGAAGTTTTTCCGCGAAGCTTGCACCGACGCCGACGGAAGCGTCAACAGTTCGGAGCTGAAGAAATTTGTGAATTTGAAATAACCGTACCCCTCACGCATAACGTGATTAGATAGATGGACGTCGACGAATTTCAGTCAGTGGTGGTGCCCCTGTCGCGGCGGCTTTGGGCCGTGGCTATGCGGATGCTCCGCTCCGACGACGATGCCCGCGATGCCGTGCAAGACGCCCTGGCGCGCCTGTGGGACACCCGCCATCGACTGGAATCCGTTGCGAGCATCGAGGCCTATTGCATCAGCGCCGTGCGCAATGCCGCCCTCGATCGCCTTCGCCGCCTGGAGCACTGCTCCGACTCGCCGCCGCCCGACCCTGCGGCCGAGCCCGCCCAC
Source organism: uncultured Bacteroides sp. (assembly GCA_964549975.1). Classification (GTDB taxonomy): domain Bacteria; phylum Bacteroidota; class Bacteroidia; order Bacteroidales; family Muribaculaceae; genus UBA3263. The sequence goes on from CAZJWM010000007.1 coordinate 26,582, forward strand.
GACCCTCTGCAGCGCATCGACGACTCCTCGGAGCTGCAACGCCTGCAGCAGCTGATGAAGCAGCTATCTGCCGACCAGCAACGAGCCATTGAGCTCAGCGCCTACGGCGGGCTCAGCAACGACGAAATAGCCGACGCCACGGGATGGTCGCCGGCAAACGTGAGGGCCTTGCTCAGTCGAGGCCGCCGAAAACTTAAAGAACTTTATAAATCATCTCGGTCATGACCAATAAACTCAACGAAATCAACGCTCTGCTTGAGCTATTCTACCGGGGCGAAACCTCCCCGGAGCAGCAACAGCGTCTCCAACGGCTTATGGCGGAGTTGGGCCCCGAATTGCCCTCGGAGCTTCGCGCTGATGCCGCCGTGGTCGACGCCCTTTGCAGCGACGTGGACGTGCCTGCCGACTGCTCCGAGCAGGTGGCCGAGATGATACGCCTGGCGGCCGCTGCCTCCGGCCGCCGCAGCGCCATGCGCCGCCTGTGGAGCCGCGTGGCCGCCGCAGTGAGCGTGGGCGCCGTGGCCGCCTGTGTGGTCGTTGCTCTGGTGCGCAACGACCCGGCCGACGACCTCACCGGCCCCTCGCCGCTGGCCGACTCCTCAGCCGCCCTGCTGAGCGAAAACATCCTCCCGGAGCCTGCCCCGGAGCCGGCTCCGGCCATAGAGCCGCAGGCCCCTGCCGCCGCCGAAGAGCCGGCCCCTGCCCCCGCTGCGGCGCAGCCGCGCCGCAGCCCTGCACGCGCCGTTGAGTCCGACGAGGAGCCCGACGCCGTGACCGACCCCGAAGAGGCGCGAGCCCTGCTGGCCCACGTCTCCAACGTCTTGGCCCAGGCACGCGAAGTGCGCGCCGAGGCCGCGGCCGATGCCGACCGCTCGGTGAATCATGCATTTAATACAATCAACAGCATACTACAATGAAAAGTGTCTCCCGACTGCTCGTGGCAGTGATGCTCGTTATGGTGTCAGCCACAGCCAACGCCGCCCAGCGTATCCTCAAAGAATTTACGGGCAAAGAGAAAGTCACCACAGCCTACGTCTCCGAAGACATGGCCGGTGTGCTTCCTCTCGGCGATTTCCTTAACGACTATTGCAGCGAGTTGCGCAACCGCTATCGCTCCATCACCGCCTCGGTGGAAGTGGTGCAAATCGAAGATGCCGCCATGATCAAGAGCACATATGCCGACTATTGCGACAAATTCGTTGACCGCATTGAGGCCCTCGACACCTCAGAGGTGACCACCGAGGCCTACGAAGAAGGTCAAATCGTGCGCGTAATCTCGATGAAAGAAAAAGTGGGCACCGTCGACATGGTGCAAGGCCTGCTCATCTACACTCGTGAGCCCGACTCCATCTCCCTGGTGGCCATCCACTTCACCCCTCGCCAACCCCAATAACCCGCGCCCCCGTCAACTCTTTTCTAATTGTATTCGATGATGAGGTTGGCGGGGTAGGGATCTATATTGCGAGCCAATATCACCTTGCCGAGGTCGTTGTCTTCGTAGAAATTGCTGATATTCAGCTGTTGCAACTCGGATAGAGGCTCGCGCTCTGTCTGAATCTGCCGGAGGTATGACGTGGCTGTGAGCAAATCCAGCAGCATTTGTGGTGGGTTCGGGATAGCGCGTGAAAGCTCTCCGGCCACGTTTTTCTGCCAATCTGCTATAGGTGTTTCGCCAATTGATTGAAGCTCTGTGGGCAATAAACGTAAAATCTTGTTCGTGAGTTCGCGCAGGTCAGGAATCATCTCATCCAAGATTAAGGGCGAGAAGTCCAGATCGGCCAAAAATGAGTAATACTCCATTGGCGGAGCCATCACCGTTATGCTGTCTCCGCCGTCGCGACGTGCAAAGGCTTCAAACTCCATCAAGTAGGCGCTATACCAACGACGTTTCATCTCATTAATAGCCCATGCACGCTGACACTCATTAATTTTCACCTCGTCAAGCATTGCAGCGATGCTCTGTTGCATCTGCTCTAAGCGATACTGACGATATAGCATGCAGTCTGTGAACGCCTCTTTTGGAGTGTTCCAGTTATGGCGGTAGAACAAATTCTCATAGATGTTCAGGTAATTGCCCTGCCAATCCACGTCGCCAGTGCCGCCACGCGATGTGCCGCTTTCCACAGATCCATCCTTTGCCAATGTCACATCGATGGACAGCGGACTGCGCTGGTCCAGGCCAATGCCTAATGTTGCGTGGCGATTGCCGTTGTGGGTGTAGATGCGTAGCAGAACGTTGTTTTTCCACAGCAATTCCATGGGCACATCAGCCACCCACGTACCCGCGTCGCGCTTAGTAAACTTAACCGGATGCTCCGGATAGTTTACTCTTCCGGCGATAATATTGTCTAACAACGGGAAGCCAAACACTTCAACCGAAGGCTCATCAGAAGAAATGCTGTCGTAGTCGATGTGGATAGCAACGTTTGCCGTGCCAATCTTCACAAAGTTATTCTCGGTTTGGGCGCAAGCGTCTTGCATGACTGCTGAAAATATCAGCAGCAAAATAGTCGATAAAATAAATCGTTTCATCTATCTGTTTGGTTGAAGTGTTATATGTTTAGATTCTACCGACAAATGTAGCAACAAAACGCCGTATTACCCAATCTTTCACTATATTTAACTTTTCGCCGGGCTAGCTTTTTGTGCACGTTAGGCCATAAAATAGTTGATAATAGCTAGTTGCCATCTTTTGAGATGAAAATTTGTCGGCAATTATATTTAGTAAGGCATCGCACTGTCTGTGAATGGTAGCCTTAGGTGCGGATAATGCAAATTCTATAGTCTTGGCTAAACTATTCGCAAAATAATCAACGTCTGAGACATCCGTTCCAATATCTGCAACAAAGCAATTTTCACCATCGTGAAAATTATCAGTTAAGCCATAGCCGTTAGAAACAACCAGTGGCAAACCGCACAGAGCCATCTCATATGCGGCATATCCAAATTGCTCCGAGTAAGATGGCGCGACTCCTACGTTAGCAGCGCAATACCATCGAAACAACTCATGTTTTGGCAAAAAACCGGTGAAAATAATGGAAGTTGCTACTTTGCTAATCAGTTCAGAGTGGGCGGTCAAACCATTGAGAGTGCCGCATAAAACCAATTTACAGTTAGGACGTTTTGTCGTGACAATGCTAAATGCTTTCAATAGGGCTAATATTCCTTTGCTAATAGATGGTCGCCCGGCGAATATGACTACATGCTCATTGCGGGGAATATGCAATTCCTTGCGAACGTCTTTGCGGGGGAATGGTTTAATAAATGGAGATGAGATACCATTCTCAATTAAGCACGTCTTATTGTGTGGAACTTGGTAGATATCGGATAATAGGCCTCTTGTTGCTTCCGTTAAGCAAACCACTTTGTCTGCGAGTGCATAAATCCTCTGTTCTTCCTCACAATATGACCTGATATATTTCGCCTCGTCCTCAAAACCTTTTGCGCACTTATCGGTCAAGACCTTGATAAGTGTTTCTCTATTACCATATAGCGGTGCGCACCATCCTTGATCGTGGATGACAAAGACTATTTTGGATAAAGGAAATGTGTCCTTTAAGTGTCTGATGAACTCAGATGCTGGTGAGTGATTTATGAGAAACACGTTTTGGGGAGAATCGTCTATATAAATATGCAAGATGGGACAAATAAGAGCTCCATAATTTCGCCAGTTTGCGTTGTTGGGTGTGGGGATATCTATAATGCTCGATACATTTGACACATTGTCTTCTTTGAGTAGTTCTAAGGCATCAAGTCTCGCTAAAATAATTCTGATGTCGTGAAAGCTGGACAATCCCTCGAACAATTGTTCGCGGAATGTCCCAATGCCATTTTGCGAGGAGCTATTGGCTTCGTCTATGAAGATTAGATTAATCATTATAAGTTTAGAAAGTTATGTGCTATATGTGCAGCTATACCTTTTGTTAATGACAGTTCGTTGGTATAAATATGATGTGGAACGGTTATGAATTTTGACAGTTTCAGAGCACATAGTTCGATATCACCTGAGAGCGCTCGTTTAAGCCAGTGATATTCCACGTGGAAACACTCAGGATTAGTCGTTAAGACGTTGAGCCAACCTGTCAAATATTCGCTATCAAAAGGTAATCCAAGTCCGCTTCTTACGTTGCCTAGAATTCGAGACTGAACATATGCAAACAGGCCAAGCATGCCCTCAGTGGCCGACGTGTCTTTTATGCGATGTATGTCGGATTGCATAATTCTGGTATCTACCTCTTTGCATATTTCATCAGCGGGCCCCGGCATAAAGTTGTGTTGCACCAAATATTCTACGCCCCATCCAATGCCTGATAGCCCTGATGAGAATCCGATGTCATACATGTTGCAGATACGTTTTGCTATGTTGTCGTATATGTAGTCAGCTGCAACCTCGAGCCATGGACATTTCCACTGTCGAGAATATTCCTCAATAACTAATACAATCCCCATCTGTCCCGTAAGAAGGCCTATTTGTTGAGGATTATCCATAGAATGAAGTAACATGTGCGACAGCAGATGTTGTTGCGTGTAAAAATGAGTCATTTGGGAATCAGTATATAATCATAGATTGTGTATGGCCAACTAAGTTTTCTGTCATTGCAAAATATAGTTGGAGTTCCGGAAATGTCTTTGTCAAGAGGCCAACTTGTTTGCTTATTATACTCAGACTGAACATCAGCCGTATCGGTGTCGAGCTGGTATTTTGCAAAAAACGAAAGACCTTGATCTCTTCCTTTGCTGAACCATAGAGAAAATAATTCCCATGTGAAGTCATCACCGAGTTGTTGGTATGCAGCAATAAAAGCTTTGTTGATTACATTTCTGTCTTCTGAAAAACTGGTTAGAACATATCTTATGTTTACTGCATCTAACGAAAACTCTTGTAGGCTGGCATGTAGTGAAGCGCAGGGGCCGCAATAGGGATTCATGAAAATAGTGATGCTGCGTTGAGCGCTCTTGTTGCCAAATACTAAGGCAGAACAGTTTTCATCGGAGATTGCGTATTGAGCCTGCCGGGGAATGAAATGTTCGCGTACCCAATCATCACTGAGGAGTTCATTTAACTTCCTATGGTAGCTAATGTTCTCATTCGATTTTGTGATGTTTACCATCAGGAAGTGTATGCCGATAACGGCGATTGTGTATCCGCTAAAGATATTCATGAGATGGAATATCAGGCATATCTCAAGTCTGATACTTGTGACACCAAAGACTGATTGTGCCCATATTGTACATGTTGTGAGCAGGCATAGTACGCACCAACTATGGACTCTATAGGCTTGATACCAAAGGCTCCATAACGTTATTGGCAATGAGGCTATGGAAATTAACCACACTAAAGAACTTGATTTGGGAAACAATATGATTGAAACAAAATTTGTGAGGAAGTAACCAAATCCGATTTCGCTCAGCCTAACCCCAAATATGGTGCCTCCGGCAGAATTGATTACGTCATCGCAATTCGTCCGTTTTGATATGCCACATATAGCATCGGCTATTTTGTTCGACTTATGCATATGCTTCTGCAAAAGAAGAAAATTTGCAGAAGCGCCAACTGCTGACAGAAAAAGCAATATTGATGATGAGATTAGCCAATCGGCTAAGTTAAACGTTACGTTGTAGATTGTAATTATGAGTAGAGCAAGAATTGCGGCAATAGACAACTGTCGCTTAGAAATGCCTATTGTCTTCTTTGAATAGGGCGTATCATTATGTGTCAATAGTAGGGCGAGCTTATCCCATTGTGAGGTAAAGTCATTTCGGGAGATGGACAACTCTATGTTGTCGCTATTGGCAGTAAGATACGAGATGCTATCTGTTGACATTTGAGTTATCAAGGCCCATTTGTTATTGATGCTTGTTACAAAAGGACAATAGCTATTGTCAACTTTGTTAGGATCTAATACCCTGACGCCTTTAGATTCAACCCCGTATAACTCAAGAATGACCGAGATATGAAATAAGGAGCCTGGATGAGGTGCTGAAGTAATTGTCTCATTCAGCCCTTCTTTAATAGAAACACCAAAATGCTCTAAAACCACGCGGATAAAATGGGACACTCGCAAATGTCCGTGGCTGCGCCTATCCGAAAAGCACCATGACTCGG